>NZ_JABUCO010000007.1:0-247426 GCF_019835205.1 Rhodococcus sp. BP-261
CCCGGCTACCGACCCCCGCCGCCGAGGAACCCACCTCCCGGCCGCATGCCGCCGCCGCGCAGGCCCGACGGCCCGTCCCCGGAGGGCACCCAGATCATCCGACGCGACGGCCGCCCGTCGGCGCCGCGTCCCGGCCCGAGCGGACCACAGGCCTGGTCGCAGGCGCCCGAGCCCGATGCGTTGTCCCGAGGACCCAACCCGACCCGAAGCTACTCACGTAACGATCAGCAGGGCGTGCAGTACGCGCCACGGCAGACCCCGCAGCCGTACGTCGACGAACCCCCGCGCCGCCAGCCACCGCGCCGTGAACCACCCCGTCGTGAGCCCCCTCGTCGCGGAGCACCGCCACCTCCGGCACGGCCGTCGCCGCCGCGTGCGCGCAGGAAACGACACTGGGGTCGACGGTTCGGCGTGACGTTCCTCGTCCTGCTTCTCGCCCTCGGCGGCCTCGTCTACTACGTCGACAGCTCCCTGACGCGCGTAGACGCACTTCCGGAGTACAGCGGCCGCGTCGGCGACACTCCCGGCACCAACTGGCTGCTCGTGGGATCCGACAGTCGCACCGGGCTCACGCCCGAGCAGGAAACGGCGCTTGCGACGGGTGGCGAGGTAGGGCCGAGCCGCACCGACACGATCATCATGATCCACATCCCCGAGGGAGGCGGACCGTCGACGATGGTCAGCCTGCCGCGAGACTCCTACGTGTCGATCCCCGGTTACGGACAGGACAAGCTGAACGCGTCGTTCGCGTTCGGTGGCCCGCCGCTGCTGGTCCAGACGGTCGAGGAAGCCACGGGCGTCCACATCGACCACTACGCCGAGATCGGATTCGGCGGGTTCGCGGGCATCGTCGACGCCATCGGCGGTGTGGACGTGTGCCTGCAGAACGCCATCTCCGACCCGCTCGCCGGCATCGATCTCCCGGCAGGCTGCCAGGAACTCGCCGGGTCGGAGGCGCTCGGTTTCGTGCGGTCGCGTGCGACGGCCCTCGCCGACCTCGACCGGATGAACA
Source organism: Rhodococcus sp. BP-261 (assembly GCF_019835205.1). Classification (NCBI taxonomy): domain Bacteria; kingdom Bacillati; phylum Actinomycetota; class Actinomycetes; order Mycobacteriales; family Nocardiaceae; genus Rhodococcus; species Rhodococcus sp. BP-261. The sequence continues at coordinate 1,013 of NZ_JABUCO010000007.1, forward strand.
ACCAGCGACAGTTCATGTCGGCCCTGTTGGCGAAGGCGACGAGCCCGTCGACCTTCCTCAATCCGCTTCGGCTGTGGCCGCTCGTGAAGGACACCGCGTCGTCGATGAGCGTCGCCGAAGGTGACCACATCTGGAATCTCGCCGGTCTCGCGTGGGCGATGCGCGGTGACCTCGTCACGACCACCGTGCCGGTCGGCGGATTCGAGGATTCCGACGTCGGAAACGTGCTGTTGTGGGACGACGATCGTGCGTCGCAGTTCTTCGACGCGCTGGCACAGGACCGTCAGATTCCGGAGGAGCTTCGCACTTCGGGGCCGTAGGAGTAGCGTTACTTCCATGTCCTCCAACGGCTTTCACGAACTCCTGCGGGAGCAGATCGGCCACGAGTTCACGGCGTCGCAGCAGTACGTCGCCATGGCGGTCTGGTTCGACTGCAACGATCTACCGCAGCTGGCGCGACGGTTCTACGCGCAGGCGACCGAGGAGCGTGGCCATGCGTTGATGATGGTTCGGTACCTCATCGACAGAAAAGTCTCGGTCGTCGTGCCGCCCATCGGCGACGTGGCGTCCGAATTCGCCACGGTCGGCGAGGCCGTCGAACTCGCGTTGCGTCAGGAGGAGACCGTCACCGACCAGATCACCGCATTGGCGCAGTCGGCGCGTGAAGGCGGGGATTACCTCGGTGAGCAATTCGTCCACTGGTTCCTGCAGGAGCAGGTCGAGGAGGTAGCGAGCATCCGCAGCCTCGTACGGATCGTGCACCGAGCCGGTACCGACTTCTTCGACGTGGAGCAATACGTGGCGCGCGAAAGCGTCACGCGGAAGAGCCGCGGCACGAACGCTCCGAAACAGGCAGGAACCGTATGACCTGTTTTCGCTGGTAGAGGTAAAGAATTAGGCGGGTCTTATTTAGGGAACGTTGACCTCAATAAGGCCGAGCTTGGATGACAACGCCCTCTGACCAGCATATTCTCGTCGCCATGAGCGCAGACATCAAGGAAACGACCCACTCGAAATTCCACGCACTTCTTCGCGATCAGGTTCGCAACGAATTCAATGCGTCGCATCAGTACATTGCGACCGCCGTGTATTTCGCGAACGTCGACCTGCCGCAGCTGGCAAAGCACTTCTATGCGCAGGCCGTCGAAGAGCGCAACCACGCGATGATGATCATCCAGTACTTCCTGGACCGCGACATCACCGTCGAGCTCACCGGAGTCGACGCCGCGAAGACCGTCTTCACCGACGCACGCGAGCCGATCGCCCTCGCCCTGGCGCAGGAAGAGACCGTCACCGAACAGATCGTCAACCTCGCGAGCACCGCACGCGAAGAGGGCGACTACCTCGGCGAGCAGTTCATGCAGTGGTTCCTCAAGGAGCAGGTCGAAGAGGTCGCCAGCATGAAGACGCTGCTCAACGTCGCAGATCGCGCCGGCCACAACCTGTTCGATCTCGAGCAGTTCGTCGCCCGCGAGTACAGCAACAACGTGCCCTCCGACACCGGCGCACCGAAGGCTGCCGGCGGCGCGATCTGATGTGCCTCCGGCGCTCGTGAGTGGGAATGTACAGCGGGCTGTACATTCCCACTCACATGCGCGAAGCGCCTAACGCAATGTGACCTGACGAGAACGCAATCCGTCACGTGAGCGTCGCTGCTCCGAGGTCAGCGGCGCATCGTCGGCCAGGGCCTCGGACAGCTTCGCGCCGAATTCGATTGTCGGCGTAGCCCATTCGGTCGGATGCATCTCGGGATCCAGATCGAACACCGGCACGAGCAGACCGTGCGTTCGGAACGATCCCGCATAGCGAGACCCCTCACCCAGCGACAGATCGCCTGCCGCGTGCAGCCGAGCCAGCGCGAGCATCAGATCGTCCTCGCTCTCCGGCCGCACCCACCTCAGATGCGCCTTGTCACCCGCGTCGACCCACCACGCCGCCACCAGGCCCTCGCCTTCCAAGCGTGCCGACGGCATGATCGCCTGGTTGGCGCGTTCGACGGTCGCTGCGACATCGGGTGCAGGAGAGGCGCTTTCGGGAATCCACCAGTTGAAGTCCTGGTGCACGGTGATGTCGAGCTCGCCGACGGAACCCAGAACCTCGCCGATCGGCGCCGTGTTCCCGTCGGGATTCGCTGCTTCGAGCGACTCACCCGCCTCGGCACCCGCAGCCCACCGCAACGCGCTCGACAGATCGGCTGCGACGTTCGGCGAATGCGCCTGAACCTGCAGCGCCGCATAGCCTTTCGTCGCACCATCCTCGTCGCGCGTCAACGCCGCGACCGCACCGGGAAGAACCGTCGCGATCGTCACCGTACGGCCGTCGACCTCGACGGGCGCAGTAGCCGACGGCACGAATTCACGTAGCGCGACGAGATCGCACTCGGCAGCGACACCTTGGAACGGGCGTACCGGCGCGGCAGCCGCGTTCCGACGGTCGGCCTCACGCTGCGCCAGCAGCGCGGCTCGGTTGGTGCCCTGCTTCGGACCACTGTTTCTTTTGCTCTTACCCACGCCCGAAACTTACACGCTATGCCTCCACCCAGGTCATTCCGCAGGCTCCACTCCCGCCTCCAGCCATTCGCGAGTCCGGCCCGGATTGTTCGTCGCGATCCACCCCACACCGAGTTGCCTGCACAGTTCGACGTCGTCCTTCTCGTCGACCGTCCAGCAGTACGTCGCACGTCCCGACGCGGCCGCCCGATCGACGATGCTCGGACGCTCGCGCAACGTGGCAATCGACGGGCCGACGGCGGTCGCACCTACGGTCGTCGCCGCGCCGCCACCGAGGTAGTACGACGCGTCGCCCAGCAGAACCGTCGGAAGCAACGGCGCCGAGCGGCGGATTCGCCAGACGGCGGACGGCGCGAACGACATGATGACCGCACGCGAATGATCCGCGGATGCCGGTTGCGCGAGACCGAAACGATGCAGCTCGGCCAGCACCTTCGCCTCGATCAGGCTGCCGAATCGCACAGGATGCTTGGTCTCGATGAACAGCTTGGTGGGCTTGCTGGTCCAGCTGAGCACCAGCTCGATCAGGTCGGACAGGGTCAACAGTTCCGCCGGCTCGCTGTCGTCGCCGTAGTCGAACGTCTTGAGCGTGTCGTACGACAGTTCGCTTACGATGCCGGTGCCGTTGGAGGTGCGGTCGACGCGGCGGTCGTGCACACAGACGATGTGCCCGTCCCGGGTCAACCTGACGTCGCATTCGAGCCCGTCGGCACCTTCGCGCAGCGCGAGATCGTACGCGGCAAGCGTGTGTTCCTTCTTCTCCGCCGACGCGCCGCGATGGGCGACGACGAACGGTCCACGGCGTCCCGACGTCATGACGCGGTCACCTCGTCGCGCGCGGGTTCGGTCTTACGCGAGGTGTCCACGACCCACCGCGTCGGCGCGGGCCTGTCCGCACCACGCAAGCTGCGACTCTCGACGTCGCGCACGAGCCGCAGAGTGAAAAACGCCATGCCTGCGCCGACGAGGGCCAACAGTGCGGAGAACAGCACGCCGTCGGCCTGTGCTTGCAGGGAATCGCGGGTGCGCCACAGCGCCGCGCCGAGAATCAAGACCCAGTTCACGGTCCAGCTCGCCCACCAGAGACGAACCAGCATTCGCAGCCGATGTCGGTCGCTACGGCCTCGGACGTCGACCAGTTCGGTGAGAAAGACGCCCGGCAGAACCAGCGACACAACCGGAACCAGGCACCCGAGAAAAATCGTCCGGCCGCTGCGTGGATCGCGGGATCCCGCCCGCGCATAGAAGTCACGACGGCGTTTCACGAGCCAGCAGGTCGACGCGACAGCAGCCGCGATACCGATGACGATTGCCGAGACCTCGGCGAACAGAACGAGAGCGTCGGACGTGACGAGTACCGTGCGGTCGATCAGACGCGTCCGGTTGTACAGCAGAATTCCGTAGCGGACGAGCTCGGCCACGAACGCGAGCAGCAGCAGCGCCCCGGTCAGAACGAGCAGTCCCGACGCCGACCGAGCCCACCGGTCCAGCCGGGAGACGTGGTCGTCGGGCCGGGAAACCGGGTGGTCCAGCAGTCCCCAGCGCGGCATCTCGTCGTACCGCGGTGTCGTCCTCGGACGGCGGACCGTGCGACGCGGCGGCCTGGCCCCGCTTCTCGGTGTGCGCGCAACCCACTTGAAGTTGCGAATGCCCTGCGCAGGGGCCTGAGCCGACACCGGTGACAGCAGAACTCCATGGCATCGCGGGCACCACACCGCAGGCGCAGTCCCGACGGGCCACCGTGTGGCACAGCGGGCGCAGACCTGGAATGCGGACACTAGAAGATCTTTGCGTCGTCGGCGCCGTCGTCACGCACGAGAGGCCGGCCCGCGACCTGCCAGCCGACCATGCCGTCGTCGACGTTGACCGCGTCGTATCCGATCTGCTGGAGATACTCGACGACGCGCAGCGAACGGCCGCCCTGCCTGCACACGACGTACAGCTCGGCATCGATGTCGATTTCGCCGATCCGCGACGGAACTTCGGTCATCGGGATGTGCACTGCGCCGGGCGCATGCCCTTGCTGCCATTCGTCGTCCTCGCGGACGTCGAGGAGAACCACCGGTTCGGTCAGTTCGAGAGGCAGTTCGGCGGCGGGCACGGAAGGGCGATCCGGAGCAGACACTCCCCGATCTTGTCACGCAGTCGCCGTGACCTGCCACCCCACAGCCGCGTTATCCACAGTTTCCACAGGACATTCCACAGAAACGGGGAATCCGACGGTTTTCATCCACAGGCGTCGAGCGGCCTCTCTTCTAGGATTCGAAGCATGGCCTCATCGAGTATCGAACTTCGCATCTTCACCGAACCACAGCAGGGGGCGACGTACGACGACCTTCTGCGCGTCGCTCGCACCGCCGAGGACCTCGGCTACGGCGCGTTCTTCCGCTCCGACCACTTCCTGGCCATGAACGCCGAAGGACTGCCCGGTCCGACGGACGCGTGGATCACGCTCGCCGGCATCGCCCGCGAGACCTCGGCGATCCGGTTGGGGACGCTGGTGACGTCGGCGACTTTCCGCTACCCGGGACCGCTGGCGATCAGTGTCGCGCAGGTCGACGCGATGAGCGGCGGCCGCGTCGACCTCGGTCTCGGCGCCGGATGGTTCGAAGAAGAGCACACCGCGTACGGCATCCCGTTCCCACCGCTCGGTGAGCGATTCGATCGGTTGGAAGAGCAGCTCGCCGTCATCACCGGGCTGTGGGAGACGCCCGTCGGCGACACGTTCTCGTACGACGGCAAGCACTATCCCGTCGCCGATTCGCCCGCGCTGCCCAAGCCGGTACAGAGTCCGCGACCTCCGATCCTGATCGGTGGTGGCGGCAAGAAGCGCACGCCTGCGTTGGCAGCGAAGTACGCCGACGAGTTCAACATCCCGTTCGCCTCGCTCGACGACACGGACACGCAGTTCGGCCGCGTTCGCGCCGCGTGCACGACGGCCGGCCGTGATCCCGAATCCCTCGCGTATTCGACGGCGCTCGTGCTGTGCTGCGGAAAGACCGAGGAGGACGTTGCCCGACGCGCGGCCGCCATCGGCCGTGAGGTGCCCGAACTGCGCGAGAACGGTGCCGCGGGTTCGCCTGCCGAGCTGGTCGACAAGATCGGCCGCTACGGCGAGATCGGTGCGTCGCGGGTGTATCTACAGATGCTGGACCTGAGCGACCTGGATCATCTCGAGCTGGTGGCGTCGGAGGTCATGCCGCAGCTTCGCTGACTCGTGAGTGGCAATGCATAGCCCTCTATGCATTGCCACTCACGGGGCGGCGTAGCCGCCCGTTCAACCAGCGGGCGGCGGGCGTCTCGACCCATCGGTAGACGGCTTCGGACACCACTGCGGTGACGGCGACGAACGCGACGACGGCCCCGGTGGGCCCGGTGATCGGGACGACGTTCTCGTAGACTCGGTAGAGAATCAGCGTATGGACCAGGTAGATCGCGTAGCTGCGGGTGCCGATCCAGCGTACGACTTCCCACTGGGCGACGCGGCCGTCGTACCGGGCCAGGACCAGAACCAGTCCGGTCACGACGACGATCGTCCACATGTACTTGTCGCCTGCCCAGTAGGCGTGGATGTCCGTCGCGAGGCGCACCACCTCGGCCTGCGCGATGACGGCGACGACGACCCACCGCCAGCCGATGATCCGCGCCCACCCGAGGTAGATGATCTGCCCGAGGAACAGCGTCGGTAGCGTCGCGGCGATCTTGGACAGCATCGGCACCGACCACGGCTGCGGAATGTAGAAGTTGTAGAGCAGCACGACGACGCACAGGGCCGCGCCCATCAGCGGCACAACCACCGGATACCGGCGCAGCACGCCGCGAACAGCCGAGCAGTAGAGGTAGAACAGCAACTGAACGGTCAGCGTCCACGTGACGCCGAGTACCGCGACCTCGGGCTTCAGGAAGAAGCCACCGAGCACGAAGCTCAGCGCTGCCTCGGAATTGCTGATGCCGTTCTGACCGCTGAACATGCCGTTGATCCCGAGCCGAACCAACACGATCGCCGCGGCGACGCTCACCCACAGCGCGGGGAGCAGCCGCGCGAGCCTGCTGACGGCGAAGTCCCGACGCGACTGCCGCATCGCCGAGCGCGTGACGAGCAAGCCCGTCAGCAGCATGAAGATCGCGACGCCGACGAACGACAGGTGTTGGTTGAGACCGGTCTCCTGCACGAGCGTCGCGTAGACGACGTCGATGACCCACCAGCCTTCGCCGCGGTCGTCGATCAGATAGAACGAGATGTGCGAATAGAGGACCGCGAAGACCGCGATGGTCCGAAGCAGGTCAGCGCCCGCGAGTTCGACCCTGGGGGCGACGACCGAGGGTCGCGCGTCGGCACGCTCGCTCGACCTTCCCACCGGACCCACGCGGGCAATACTAGGTTCCTGTTCACTTACCGGACGAATCCTGACGCCGGGCTGTGATCTTGCCGTGACCTTCCCGGGTGCCGAGACGAGCGCCGAGCCGTGCGTCGCGTGGGCGCGTTTTTATTCCGAGAAATGCGTCTCGGTTACAGGTGTTGCACTAGGGGTAGGAATGATATTGGGTTGAACCTGACGAATGATCAACAGAAGGCGTACGCCTGCAGTTTTGCGTCGCGCCGAAAGAGAAGGGAAACACGTGTCCGAGTACACCCTGCCCGACCTTGACTTCGACTACTCCGCCCTCGAGCCCCACATCTCGGGCGAGATCAACGAACTGCACCACTCCAAGCACCACGCAACCTACGTTGCCGGCGCCAACACCGCCCTCGAGAAGCTTGCCGCTGCACGCGACAACGAGGACCACGGCGCCATCTTCCTGCTCGAGAAGAACCTCGCGTTCCACCTCGGCGGACACGTCAACCACTCCATTTGGTGGAAGAACCTCTCCCCGAACGGTGGCGACAAGCCGACCGGCGAACTCGGCGCTGCGATCGACGATCAGTTCGGTTCGTTCGACAAGTTCCGCGCACAGTTCACCGCCGCAGCCAACGGCCTGCAGGGCTCGGGCTGGGCAGTTCTCGGATGGGACTCGCTCGGCAAGAAGCTGCTCACCTTCCAGCTCTACGATCAGCAGGCCAACGTGCCGCTGGGCATCATCCCGCTGCTGCAGGTCGACATGTGGGAGCACGCCTTCTACTTGCAGTACAAGAACGTCAAGGCCGACTATGTCAAGGCATTCTGGAACGTCGTCAACTGGGCCGACGTCCAGGCTCGCTTCGAGGCAGCGACGTCGAAGACCCCGGGCCTGATCTTCCCGTAAGCGTTCTTCCGTAAGCCTTTTCGCATCGATGGGCCGTGGCAGCCGACAGACGGTTGCCACGGCCCATCGATGCGTTCGGGGGTAGGCCCGAAAAACCGTTAGCACTCACACCATCTTGTGTGCCAGAACGGTTTCGGGCCACAGTTGGTCGTACCCAACGTGGCGTACCGGATTTTTCTGGGCTGATCCCGCGCGAGGAGTGCGACATGAACGACCGTGATCTCATCGGCATCTCCCCCTTCCATGCCGCAGGCATCCTGCAGGGCTTCGTCGTCTCGGGCCGCTGGCCCGACACGACGAAGGAGTGGGCACAGTTCCTCGCGTTGGCCGTGCGCGTCGCGTCCATGCCGGGTCTGCTCGTCACGTCCACCGTGTTCGGCGTTCGAGAAGAGCTTCCCGACGACCCGGCGCCCGGAACCGTCGGACTCGTCGTGTCCGAGGGCACCGTCATCGGTGAGACGGCTGTCACACCCGGTCGCTTCGCGGACCATCAGCCGGCGGCCCTTCTGATGCTGCATCCGCCGTCCGAGACCACTCCGAGCCTCCCCGAATGCGCCGGGGCCGCGTCGGGATGCGTTCTGTTGCCGGGCTTGCCGCATCTGGGCCTCGAACACCGTGCTGCCTGGGTCGAAGCGGAATCCGACGGTACCGTCACGTCGATGGTCAGCAGGGTCGGCCTCGACCCGATCAGCGATCCCGACACCGCTGTTTTGGCCATGCTCCTGGCGTCGTGACCTGGGCCCGAACGCGTAAGTTCGGGATCCCAAACTTATTGTGCCGTTGGACTTTTCACGAACCCCCTCCTAATCTGGACCGCAGCGAAGGGGAGTAGCCCCCAATTGCTGTGTCGACATACTGGCAGCGCGGATCGATGCGCAGCCCGGCACAGTGAACCGTCTCGAGACAGGCGGTGGGCGAGACCTTCGGTCAGAGAAGACGACCGAAGGAGTCTCACCCCGTGCTGTCCGCCCTGTTCCTCAGCTTCGCTGTCATCTTCGTCGCCGAGCTCGGCGACAAGTCCCAGTTGATGGCCATGACGTTCGCGTTGCGCTACAAGTGGTACGTCGTCATCGGCGGAATCACGGCTGCTACCGCCGTCACCCACCTGGTCTCGGTCGCCGTCGGCCACTTCCTCGGCCTGTCGATCCCCACCCACATCGTCTCGATCGTCGCGGGCATCGCGTTCGTGATCTTCGGATTGTGGACGCTGCGAGGCGATTCGCTGTCCGACGAGGAAGGCGAGAAGGCGTCGAAGGTCGGACGCTCGGCATTCATCGCGATCGCATCCGCATTCCTCCTCGCCGAGCTCGGCGACAAGACGATGCTGGCGACGGTCACCCTGGCCGCCGACAACAACTGGTTCGGCGTCTGGATCGGCTCGACGGTCGGCATGGTCGCCGCCGATGCGCTGGCCATCGTCGTCGGAGCCGTCCTCGGTAAACACTTGCCCGAGAACTTCATTCGCATCGGTGCGGCGGTTCTGTTCCTCGTCTTCGGTGTCTCCCTGTTCTTCGACGGCGTCATGCCGGAGACCGCGGCTCCGGCGATCGGTGCAGCCGTCGTGTTCGTGGTCTCGGTCATCGCGTGGATCGCGATCGCCGCCACCCGTCGCCGAAAGAACCGCGACGAGGTGTCGTTCGAACAGCAGAACGTGTTGAACGACAAGTAGTCACCGCCGTACACTCGTCCGCCGAGACGAGGGACGGGGATGCATGACGACCGACCGTGACGGCACGGGTGAGCATTCGTCGTCGGATCGACTGCTTCGCACGTTCGCCCGCTTCATCGCAGCCGGCTATCTGATCTACCTCGTGATGCTGTTTCCGGAAATCGTTCGTACAGCATCGTTCACCGCGTCGTGGTGGACACCCACCAGCACCGTCGCCGTCTTCGGCACCGGGCTGGCCATGGCCGCCGCGTCGGTCGCCCCGGACGCGAAGTGGGTTCGAATCGCGGCTGCCACAGCATCTGTCACGTACCTGGCAGCGGCACTGACGTGGTGGTTCGCATGGAACGGCACCCCGGACATGAACGGTATGCCGCTGGCGACCTTCCCCGGTGTCGCAGGACTCGCAGCCGGGTGCGCGTTTCCTGGCCGGCTCGCGTTCGCCTATCTGGCAGCGGCCGTGTCGTCGGTCCAGATCGGTCAGTACGCACTTCGATCGACTCTCGTCGATGCGCCGTTGTTCGCGGAATTGGTCTTCGCACTCGTCCTGTGCTCGGTGTTCCTCGCCGCAACCATCGGTGCTTTCAGGACGGCCCGCATTCTCGACGCGACCATCGACGCCACCCACCGGCAGGTATCCGCGACGGCAGCCGTCAGCGCACGAGCGGTCGAACGCGAGCGCTTCGACGCTCTGATTCACGACGGCGTGTTGTCCACCCTGCTCGCGGTCGCCAGGCAAGGACGCACCGACGGGGTCGTTCAGCAAGCGAAACGCACTCTCGCGCAATTGGATTCGCTACGCGCACACGCGGTCGTCACCGAATTCGACGCGAGCGAAACCGTCGCCCATCTACGTTCTGCCGCAACGACTGTCGACGAACACATCACCGTCACCGTCACCGTCGGGGCGGCCGACAGCGGACGCTTCTCGGCCGACGCCGTGCGCACGCTCGGCGCGGCCGTGTCGGAGGCCGTCCGGAACAGCGTCCGACACGGCGGCGACGACGCCACCCGCGCGGTCGCCATCCGCGTCAACGACGGACTCCTCGACGTCGTGATACGCGACGACGGTTCCGGATTCGATCCGGCGCACGTGCCGCCGCACCGCCTCGGCATCGCCGTCAGCATCCACGGTCGAATGAAGAGCCTGGCCGGTGGTTCCTCACGGCTCGAATCGGCTCCCGGCGCCGGCACGACCGTTCAGCTGTCATGGACGCCGCAATGAACGAGCACGACGGCGAGGACATCCGTGACCTCATCGGCATCCGGTCGCGCGCCGCGTACTGGTTCGTCGGCTTCTACACACTCGCCGCTGTCACGTGCGCCTTGTCGACGCTCGACGGCGTCGACCCGGTCTGGCCGGTCCTGGTGGCCGCGTGTGTCACCGCGGCCGGCGCGCTGGGCGTCGTCATGACTCCGGGCGACCCGCTACCCCGACTGCCCGCCGTGGCGTTGACGGCCGTCGGCCCGATCACCTGCGCGCTGGTCTTCGCTGCCGTCCCCGTGCCGCTGACCAGTGCGCTTCAGACCTGGCCGCTGGGCATGTCGGTCGTGATGTACACGTTCATGTGCGTGCGCGGCCGGACACCGCTGGCATGGCTCGGTCTTCTGATGTCGGTGGGCATCACCGTGCTGTGGGCCGTGGAGACCGGTCAGGGCGCGCACTACGGGTTGTCCTACAGCTTGATCAACGCTGCCCCGCTACTGATGGCGACGTTCTTCGCGTTCACCATCAGACCGCTCGGACGCTCCATCTTCGAGCTGCGGAGGCAGTCGACCGAGCGCATCGCCGCTCAGGCCGCTGCCGCTGCCGTCCTCGACGAACGCGACGCCCAGCTGGAACGCCTCGATGCGCTGGCACGCCCCCTGCTCGAACGTGCCGTCACCGGGCCGGATCTCGACTCCGAGGAGGCGATGGCGTGCGTCGTCCTCGAAGCGGATCTGCGTGATTCGCTGCGTGCGCGTCGTCTCGTCGACCCCGTCCTGCAGGATTCGGTGCGTGCCGCGCGGCGACGCGGCGTCGGCGTCGTGCTTCTCGACGACCATGCCGACGGGGACCTGCCCGACGAGGTGCGCGCGACCATCGTGACGTCGGCCGCCCGGTACCTCGACGACCTCGAGAGCGGCTCGGCCACCATTCGGCTGCTCCCGCCCGGTCGACCGGTGCTCGCGACGATGCTCGTCGATTCGCCGGAGTCGACCTACCGCGTCGAGTACGCGCACGACGGGTCGTCCCGCATCCCGTAGCCGGTGTGACTCGCAGCTGGACCGATTCGGGATGTGCCGGGCGCCGCACCAATGCTTGGACGTCCCAGTTATGGTGCAGGGCGAGAGCATTACCGGGCACGACCAGCGAAGGGGATTCGTCAGTGGAGATTTCGGGAACAGCAGCTCTGGTCACAGGAGGCGCGTCGGGCCTCGGTGCCGCGACGGCCGCACGACTCGCGGGGGCGGGTGCCACCGTGTTCGGCCTCGATCTGGCGCAGTCCATCGAACGCGCAGGTGACAACGTTCCGGACGGGGTCACGCTGATCCCCGCCGACGTCACCAGCGAAGAAGAGGTCGAGGCAGCCCTCGACACGATCACCGGCGCAGGCGTCCCGCTGCGCATCGTCGTCAACTGCGCAGGTGTCGGCTGGGCCGGCCGCATCCTGTCGAAGAAGGGCCCGCACGACCTCGAGCTCTTCCGCACGGTCATCACCATCAACCTGCTGGGCACGTTCAACGTCATGCGCCTGGCCGCGAACCGCATGCAGTCGCTGCCGACGGTCGACGACTCGGGCCAGCGCGGCGTCGTCGTCAACACCGCCTCCGTCGCGGCGTTCGAGGGTCAGATCGGTCAGATCGCCTACACCGCCTCGAAGGGTGGCGTGCACGCGATGACGATCACCGCGGCGCGTGACCTCGCGCAGGTCGGCATCCGCGTCAACACGATCGCACCCGGCATCGTCGACACCCCGATGCTCGCCGGCGTCACCGAGGAGTACCGTAAGGGCCTCGAAGCAAGCGTGCCGTTCCCGTCGCGCCTCGCTCAGCCCGCCGAATACGCGCAGCTGGTGCAGATGATCGCCGAGCACGACTACCTCAACGGCGAGACCATCCGCATGGACGGCGCGATCCGCATGGCGCCGCGGTAGTTTCCCCAACCCGATCGCATCGATGGACCGTGGCAGCCGATAGACGGTTGCCGCGGTCCATCGATGCCGTGGGGGGCGACGGCAATCCCTCACGCCTGCGCGCGCAACGCCTCCAGCGTCGGGATCTCGGCGTCCGCGCGGTCGGTCATCCACTCGCGCAACACCTTCGTGGCCTGTACGTCGTCCTCGTTGTACACCAGCAACCTCTTGCGCTGCGTGAGGTCCGGTTCCGCGTCGTAGCCGACGGCTTCCCGGTACCACCCCATCGACGCCTCGCCGCCCGCTTCGGGGTCACGCCACGTGAATCCGGCGACGGGAGCGATCTTCTTGAGCCCCTTGCCGTTCGGGCAGATGAACTGATCGCTGACCGCCTGGTAGATGTCGACCCACTGCTCGCTGTCGATGAACTCGCGGATCTCCGCCTCCGTCGGCACGCCGGGGACGTCGCCGAAGCGTCGCGCGGAATCGAGCAACCACTTGTCCTCGGCCTGACGCGAATAGCAGTACGCGGCAAAGGTTTTCCCCTGTGCAGCCGCGTCGGCGCGTACGGTCGTCAGCCACGACCAGAACTCGGCGAACGACCTGCCCTCGTCGACGGTGGGCAGCGGATCCCACGTCACGAACCCGCGATAGACGGGCTCGGGGCCACCCCGCTCGGTCAGCAGCGTGCCCCACAGGTACGCGCCGTGTTCCTGGTAGCTCTCCATGTCGACGTCGACCTCGACGTCCGCGCGATGCACGGTGACGTGCTCGGTCCGACGCAGCAGCGGAACGTCGGCCCGCCATGCCGCCGCAGCGGCCACGGCGTCGTCGAAACTGCCGAACGGCCAGTTCTCGGGCTCGGGGCCGTCCCAGCTCGCGAGCTCGTCGACGGTGTACACGTTCTGCTCGCGCAGCGCCTCGGCCCGTCCGCCCGACGCCACCAGACTGACGTCCCGCGTTGCCTCGAGCTGCGGCAGGCAGTCCGACCACCACGGGCACGCGCGGCATTCACTGACCTTCGACGGCACCGTGACGCTCTCACCCCGCGCGACGGCGAGGCGGTCCGCGAAACGCGAATCGTATTCTGCGAACACCGAATTCAGGTCGTGGACGAGGATGCACTCGGCGCGATATCCGATGGCACCGCCGGTGGCCGTCGGACTCGCGAGGCCCTGCGCGTCGAGCATTCGGTACAGGTGCGCGAGCCTGAGCTGGTCGCGCAGTTGACTGCGCACCTTGCGGGTCTCGTCGACGACGGGTGCCCATTCGGTCAGCGGCGACGTCGTGGCACCACGACCGGGGTCGGTGACCTTGTGATTGACGACGATGATCGGGATGTAGCCCTCGCCGGCCGGATCGAGCATCAGCAACTCACTGCGGCCGCGTCGACCTGCGTCTCGATCGAGGGGCAGCACCGCATTCCAGATCCACGGGGCGCCGCGCCGACACGCGTCCATCGTTCGATTCGCCGACGACGCTGCATCGGGCGCGTCGATGTCGACCCATCCGTCGAGTTGCGCCGACAGCGTCGACCGAATGGCCTCGCGATGCGCCTGCGCTGCCTCACGCCGTTGACGCACACCCGGATTCTCGGGTTCGTCACGCAGCAGGGCCGAATAGGCGGTGTCCAGATACAGTCGATGCCTGCACCGAGTGAGGCACCCGGCATCGATGAGTACCGATGCCTCGGTGCGCGTGGCGCGTCGACTGTTCACGGGCACGAGCCTATGTCCATACACCGACACCGGCTCCGGGCGCCACCCCGCAAGCGTTACGGATAGGCTGTCGTTCGTACGGAAATGCTGACGTAAGGGGCCTCGTCGATGGGTTTGTTCGGTAAGCGCAAGGGTCGTGCCACCCGCAGGGCCGAGGCGAAGGCGCTCAAACACAAGGCCGCCTTGGAAGCGAAGCTCGGCGCGAAGAACGAACGCAAGCAGCTGAAGTCCATCGCGAAGGCGCAGCGCAAGCTGAACGCCGTCGAGGCCAAGTCGCAGAAGAACGTCGAAAAGGCGCAGGTCGCGACGCTGAAGGCGCAGCAGAAGGCGGCGGCGCAGGGCTCGTTCAATGCAGCCCAGGTACGCAAGTACATCGGTATCGCACGCGTCCTCGTCCCGGTTCTGACGCCCATCGCCTATCGCGTGGCGTCGGTCGTTCGCGGCCGTCTGGACGATCGCAAGGCCACCAAACTCGGTGTCAGCCCGTCCGAGCTCGGCGAATTCACCGGCTACGGCGCGAAGCTCAGCGCACGCATCGCCGGCGCCGAGAAATCGCTCGCCCAGGTCACCGCGTCGCACTCCGGCGACGCGGAGACGCGCAAGTTCGCCGACGCCATCAGCCAGCGCCTGAGCGACCTCGGCACCGCGGTCCGCACGTCCGAGCAGATGCCTGCTCCGCGTCGCAAGGCTGCACACCACGCTATCTCCGCCGAGCTCGACGGCATCGAAGCCGACCTGCTCGCGCGTCTCGGCGTTCGCTAGTCCCGTCATGACGTCGACGGCCTCCTCCCTCCGTGGCGGAGCCGTCGGCGCACTCGTCGTGACCACCGCCGTCGCGGCGCACGGGCTCGCAGGCGGCGGCTTTCCTGCCGGGTCGTCGTTCGTGTTCCTGGTGATCGTCGGCATCGGCGTCGGGACGCTCGTCGCCGTACCGAGTCCGAGGCACGGCCGAACCCACGCCGCACTGCTACTCGGTGGGCTCGCACTCGGCCAGCTCGCGGCGCACGTCGCGCTGACGGTCGGCAACGTTCACGAGACGGCGCACGCGCACTCGCTGTTGCCGAGACCGCCGATGCTCGCGTTCCACCTCGTCGCAGCCGTCGTCGGCGGAGCGCTCGTCCATGCCGCCGAGCGTCTCTACGGACCCGTCACGTCGATCGTCCGTGCAGTCCTCGATCCCCCACTCCCCCTTCCCGACGCGTCCGCACCCGGCCGGGTCGGGGCTGCGGCGTATCTGCACGTTCCGCAGCGTCCGTTCACGACGACCATCTCGAGGCGTGGTCCGCCGAAGTAAGTGAACCTCCACTTCACTTCACTTACGTCATCGAGAAGGATTCATCATGAACAGCTTCATTCGTCGTGCCTCGATCGTCGCGGGCGCCACATCGGTCGCCCTCGTCGTCGGCGCGGGCGCTGCGTCGGCCCACGTGTCGGTCGTGGCTCCCGGCGCCGAGCAGGGCGGCTACACCGTCCTCACCTTCCGCGTTCCGACCGAATCGGACACGGCCGCGACCACGTCATTGCGCGTCGAACTTCCGGATCTGAATTCGGCTCGCACACAGCCGATTCCGGGGTGGACGGCCACCGTCGACAAGAACGGCGACGGCCTCGCCACTGCCGTCACGTGGACGGCGCAGCCGGGATCCGAGGTCGGCCCAGGCCAGTTCCAGCAGTTCCTACTGTCCGCAGGCCCGCTGCCCGAGGAAGACACCGTGTCGTTCCCCGCCGTCCAGACCTACGACGACGGCCAGGTCGTCGAGTGGACGGAGGAGACGACCGGCAGCGAGGAACCCGAGCACCCGGCGCCGATGCTCTCCCTGGCCGCCGCGAGCGGCTCCGAGCACGGCGGTCACGGTGCCGCCACCACGTCGGAGACCGGTACCGAAGCGTCGTCGACGTCCTCCTCGGACAACACCGCCCGCTGGATCGCAGGCGTCGCGCTCGTCCTCGGCGCGCTCGGTGCCGCACTCGGCCTCGGCGCAGCCATCAGGGGCCGCCGGTCATGAGGTCGCTGACAGTCACGCTGCTCGCGCTGGCGGCACTGATCCTCGGAGCGCCGGCAGCATCCGCGCATTCGATCGTCACCGGTTCGACACCCGAGGACGGTTCGTCCATCGCCGAGGGTCCCGCGCAGATGTCGATCAGCTTCAACGAGGTCCCGCAGTCGCAGTTCGCGACACTCAACGTCGTCGGCCCCGACGGCAACCTGTGGTCCAAGGGCGACCCGCGCATCGAAGGGCAGAGCATCGTCGTCGACGTCGGCGAACTCGGTCCCGTCGGCGACTACACGCTGGCGTACCGGGTCACGTCCGCCGACGGCCATCCGATCAGCGGAACCCGCACGTTCACGCTGACCACGGAAGGATCGGGCACTCCTGGCGCTCCGGCCGACGCGTCGGCCGAGGCCGATTCCGAGGACGGCGGCAGCAGCATTCCGCTGTGGCCGTTCCTGGTCGTCGGCGGGTTGGTGTTCGTCGGCGCGCTGGTGTTCGCGCTGCGCAAGCCGAAGGGGAACGGCTGACCGTGTTCCGCCGGTGGTGGATCCTCGCCGCCGGCTGTGCCGCGATCGTCGGGGTGGGCGCAGCCTGGTTGCTCGCTCACCCCGAGGGGCCCGACCCGTCGTCGGTGCTGCGTGTTCTCGCGGACTGCCTGGGCGCCACCGCGCTCGGCCTGGCACTGCTGCGGACCGACCTGTTTCCGGTCCGCAGCAGGCCGACGGTCTGGCGGTCGGCGGTCCTCGTCGGCGGCCTGTGGACCGCCGCGGAGGTCGCACTGCTGGTCACCGCTGCCGTCGAATCGTTCGGCGGCGGCATCGGCCGTCTGTCGATCGCGTCGTTCGGTACGTTCCTCACCGACATCACCGTCGGCCAGCTCGGTGTCGTCACGGTGCTGTGCACCACCGCTCTGTTCATCTACGCGCTCGTCGGATATCGCGGGGACCGCGACCTGCCGGCCTTGCCCATCGCCGTGCTCGCCGTCGTCGCACTCGTGGCGCGGCCGATCACCGGCCACATGTCCCAGCAGCTCTTCGGTGCCGTGTTCGTCGCCGTCCACACCGTGGCCGCTGCGGTGTGGCTCGGTGTGCTCGCCGCGATGACGCTGACGCTGCGCGCAAGAGGCGCGTGGGCACTCGCGTTGCCCGTGTACTCGCGCCTGGCCTGGTGGTCGGTGTGGATTCTCGCGGCGAGCGGAACCGTCAACGCGGCGGTGAAACTCGGCGGGCTCGGCGGCCTCGTCGACACCGGCTACGGGCGGGTCGTGCTCGCGAAGACCGTGGTTCTCGTGGTCCTCGTCCTTCTTGCGCGACGCCTCCGCGCCACCTGGTTGGTCTCGGTCGCTGCGCATCGCACATCGCAGGACGAGTCGGTGATTCGCGCCGGCCTGCACATCTGCGTGCTGACCGTCGCGTTCGGACTCGCCGCGGCCTTGGCCACGACCGCCTAGCGTTCACGCGGGCGCTACTTCGAGTTCTCCGCGGGGTTGCCTGCGCGCGACAGGATCGACGCTTCACCATCGGTTCTCGTAGGAGTTTTCTTGTCTTCCTTGCGTCGTCCCCTCGTGGGTGTTTTTGCGTCTCTCGCTGTGATCACCACCCTCGCTGCATGTTCCGAGCCCGCCGAACCCACCTCCGACGCGGCGTCGTCGGAATCCGCAAGCGGAACGTTGACGGTCTACACCTCCGAACCGCAGGCGAAGATCGACGCACTGAACGCCGAGTTCATGGCGGAGAACCCCGACATCGACGTCCAGGTCTACCGTGCAGGAACCGGAGATCTCAACGCGCGCATCGCATCCGAGCGTGAGACCGGCAAGATCGGCGCCGACGTCCTGCTCGCCGCCGACGCTCCGACGTTCGAGGGATACAAGACCGACGAACTGCTGATGCAGTACACCCCCGCCGACGTCGCCGCGCTGAATCCCGACGTCGTCGACCCCGACGGCTACTACGTCGGAACCCGCATCATCCCGACGGTCATCGCTTACAACACCGGTGCCGTCACCGCGCCTCCGACGTCGTGGAAAGAACTGGCCGACCCGAAGTACAAGGGCCAGATCACTCTTCCGAACCCGGACGTGTCCGGCGCAGCCGCGTTCAACACCGCCGTCTGGCTGAGCGAAGAGACGTTGGGTCAGCCGTGGCTCGAAGGTCTCGTCGCGAACCAGCCGGTCGTGGCCGAGAGCAACGGTCCCGTCGGCCAGGCCGTCGCCGCAGGCACGCAGCCCATCGGAATCGTCGTCGACTATCTGGTTCGCGAGTTGGCGGCCAAGGGTTCGCCCATCGCGGCCTCGTATCCGACCGACGGTGTTCCGTACATCTCCCAGCCTGCAGGCATTTTCAGCGACTCGGCGAACCCGGAGGCAGCGAAGAAGTACGTCGACTTCCTCGTCGGTAAGCGCGGACAGGAGATTGCCGTCGAGCAGCAGTACCTGCCGGTTCGCGCCGACGTCGGAACACCCGAAGGCGCACCGGCTCTGGGTGACCTGACCCTCCTGAACCCGGACCTGGCCGAGATCAGCGCATTCCAGCCCGAGGCTGTGAAGAGGTTCAACGAGCTTGTCGGTTAGGACTACGTTCTCGGGCGTCACCGGCCTCCGGATCGCCCTGTGGCTCGTCGTCGCGGCGGTAGTGCTGTTCCCGATCGGGGCGGTCGTCTCGATCGGGTTGGGCGGCAATCATATTCAGGAGTTATTCGACGCCGGAATCGTGGATGCGGCGATCAACAGCGCGGTCTCGTCGTCCGTCTCGGCCGCCCTCGCCGTGCTACTCGCCGTCGTCATGGCACTCGCTCTGGACAGGACGGATCTGCCGGGTCGATCGGTTCTGCGACTGATCCTGTTGAGCCCGTTGCTCATTCCGCCGTTCGTCGGCGCCATCGCATGGGCCGGCCTGCTCGGCCCGAGCGGCAGCGTCAACAAGTGGTGGGAATCGATGTTCTCGTCGCCGCTGTGGAACATCTACGGCGGCGACGGCGTGATATTTCTGTTGACGATTCACTCGTATCCCGTTGCCTACCTGATCGTCTCGGCTGCGGTGAAGCGAATCCCCGCGGAACTCGAACAGGCCGCGCGCATCTCGGGAGCGACGCCGTGGGCCGCGATGCGCGGAGTGACGCTACCGCTGCTACGCCCGGCGGCGGTCGCGTCGTTCACGCTCGTCGCGGTGTCGAACCTCGCCGATTTCGGCATTCCCGCCCTGGTCGGTCTACCCGACCGATACGTGACACTGTCGACGATGGTCTACCGCTTCATCCAGTCCGGCACCGTCGCCAAGCCACTCGAAGTGGTGTCGACGATCGGTATCGCGCTGTTGTTCCTCGCTGTCCTCGCCGTTGCCGTCGACCGTCTGTTGGCGGCGCGCAGTGCACACGGCATCGACGGCCCGACCACGTCGCTGCAGCGTCTTCCGCTGGGCCGAAGCAGAGTCGTCGCGGCCGTGGGCGCGTGGGTGATCGCGGCCGCGATCACGGTGCTCCCGATTCTCGCGCTGGCGACGCAGGCGCTTCTCCCTGCGCCCGGAATTCCGCTGACGTGGGACAACCTGACCCTCGACAACATCACCTCCGCCGTCACCGCGCCGGGAACCCTTGTCGGGATCCAGAATTCGGTGATGCTCGCGGTGTCGGCCGCGGTGATCTGCGGCGTCGTCGGCCTCGCCCTCGGTGTGCTGACGACGCGTACCGCATCACGCGACAACGTCGGCCTCGACCTGGTCGCCATGCTTCCCCAAGCCATTCCGGGGTTGGTCATCGCCGTCGGGTGGCTGATCGTCGGACGGTACACCGGCCTGTTCGACACACGCTGGGTCATTCTGTGCGCCTACGTCATGGCGTTCCTCGCGATCGTCGTCCAAGCGGTGCGTGCACCGTTGACGTCGACGCCGATCGCGCTCGAGGAGGCCGCGCGGTCGTCCGGCGCGACACCGGTACGCGCCTTGTACGACGTGCCGTGGAAGATGGCGATTCCCGCTGCCGTCACCGGAAGCGTTCTCGTGGCGCTGACCGCGGTTCGAGAGCTGACGATGTCCGTCCTGCTCGTCGCACCCGGCACGCAGACCCTCGGCGTCTCCATCTTCAACCTCCAGCAGGCGGGTGACTACAACGCCGCCGCCGCACTGTCCCTACTCGTCGCGTTCGTCGGACTCGCAGGTCTCGGTCTGGTCGCGGGAGCAACCGATCGAAAGAAGCGCGCCTGATGTCCTCGATCACGCTGAACGACGTCCGTTTCGACTATCCCGGTGGCACAGCGGGTTTGCGTGACATCGACCTGACGATCGCCGACGGCGAATTCCTCGCACTGGTCGGGCCGTCGGGATCGGGAAAGACGACGCTGTTGCGTACCATCGCAGGCTTTCTGGAGCCGTCGTCGGGCACCGTGACCATCGGCGGTGACGTCGTCGCCGGACACGGTCGACCGGTGCCACCCGAGGACCGCCGACTCGGCATGGTCTTTCAACAGCATGCATTGTGGCCGCACCGCAGCGTCGGCAAGAACGTGTCGTATCCCTTGGAACTGGACGGGGTTTCACGGGCCGACCGCAGGAAACGCGTCGCCGACGCGTTGTCGCTGGTCGGCCTTCCGGGGCTCGAAGCGCGTGATCCGGCGACACTCTCGGGCGGGCAGCGTCAGCGAGTTGCGTTGGCACGCGCGCTCGTTCGCTCCCCACGGGCACTCCTGCTCGACGAGGCCCTGGCCGCACTCGACGAACCGCTGCGTGACCGCCTGCGTCTCGAGCTCCGGTCTCTCACTCGCGCTGCGGGATTGACGGTCGTGCACGTGACGCACGATCGCAACGAGGCACTGGCGCTCGCCGACCGCGTGGCCGTTCTCGACGGCGGACGCGTCGTACAGATCGGGACGCCCGAGGAGCTGGTCCAGACGCCGGCCACGTCGTTCGTCGCACAATTCCTGTCCGACGCCAACCTGATCGACGGCGTCATCGACGACGGTCGCTTCCACGCCGACGGCCACCCGATCGAGATCGGTGCCGACCTCATCGAGGGCAGGGCTCCGGGTCGCGGGACGTTGGCGGTTCTGCCGTCGGACATTTCTCTGAGCGCCGGATCGCCCCACGACTGCTGCGCGGGGGTCGTCACGTCTTCGCTGTTCGGTCGCGACGCCAGCGACGTCGTCGTCGAGTCGCACGGTGTCACCTTTCGCTGCTCGGTGCGTGGGCGTCGGCCCGCGGTGGGTGACGAGGTCACCATGACCGTGCGACGCGGCATCTTCGATCCGGCTACTGCTTGAGGGTTCGCCCCCTTTCGACATCGATGGACCGTGGCAACCGTCTGACCGTTGCCACGTGACATCGATGCGTCGGTCTGTGCGGTCGATGTGACCCACGAGATAGGTAAAATAGTTGTTTACCTCATCTATCCACATATATGGTTGCGGACAGCAAGTAATTGATCGTGACCGTTGGAGCCCTCATGGCAGTACGAACAACCACAGCCGAGGCGTTGGTCGAGGAGGTTTTCCTCTTCGGACGAGCGTTGAAGAACGCCGTGACCACCGGAGATGAGAGCTCACCCCTGCCGCAGGCATTGACCGGAGTACTGGCCATCCTGGCGACCGAGGGTGAGTGCAGACAGACCGACCTGGCCAACAGGCTCTGCGTCAGCCAGTCCGCCCTCAGCCGGCAGATCGCAGACCTCGTCGACCTCGGATACATCGACCGAACACCCGATCCCGACGACAAACGCGCATCCCGCGTCTGCGTCTCCGACGAAGGCCGGCAGAAGTTGGCCGCCATCTGGGACAGACGAGCCAGACGATTACGGGAGATGTTGAGCGACTGGAGCGAAACCGAGGCAGTCGATGCCCTCGAATCCATTCGCAAACTCAACACCACGTTCAACGACAACGCTCACGACGCAGCACACTTGAAACTGATTGCGAGATAAGAATGACCACCACCGAAGCGCCGCCCAATCTTCAGGCGTCCGAACCGGACGCGATGTCCCACCGCGAAATCCTCGAAGCCCTCACCGGCCTGCTGGCAGCACTGTTCACCGCGCTGCTGAGCACCACGATTGTCGCCACCGCGCTGCCGACGATCATCGGCGACCTGCAGGGATCCCAGACCGCATACGCCTGGGTCATCACCACCGCGCTGCTCGCCAACGCGGCGTCGACCCCTATCTGGGGCAAGCTCGCCGACCTGTTCAACAAGAAAGTCCTCGTCCAGACGGCGATCGTCATCTTCGTCATCGGCTCGGTCATGGCCGGATTCGCGCACAACGTCGCAATTCTGCTGGTGGCGCGCGTCATTCAGGGCATCGGCATGGGCGGTCTGACGGCACTGGTCATCGCCATCATCGGCTCGATCGTCTCCCCGCGTGACCGCGGTCGATACTCCGGCTACACCGGTGCCGTCATGGCAGTGTCCATGTCCGGCGGCCCGATCCTCGGTGGCGTCATCGTCGACAGCCCGCTGGGGTGGCGCTGGTGCTTCTTCGTCTGCGTGCCGCTGGCCGTCATCGCCCTCGGTCTGCTGCAGAAGACGCTGCACATGAAGACCGAACGCAAGGACGACGTCTCCATCGACTGGATGGGTGCGCTGCTCCTCACCGCAGGCGTGTCCGTGCTGCTGGTCTGGGTCTCGTTCGCAGGCAAGGCCGACTACTACGCATGGATGTCGCGTGAATCCGCCATCCTCGTCGGCGTCGGTGTGCTGCTGCTCGTCCTGACCGTCATCGTCGAAGCCAAGGTCAAGTCGCCGATCATCCCGCTGAAGATCGTCACCGAACGCACCACCGGGCTCGCCATCATCGCGTCCATCGCAGTCGGCGTCGGCCTGTTCGGTGCGACGACCTTCCTGGGCCAGTACTTCCAGACCGCCCGCGGCTACTCCCCGACCGAAGCAGGCCTGCTGTCGCTGCCGATGGTGGCCGGAATGCTGGTCGCCACAGTCGGATCCGGACAGCTCATCACCAAGTTCGGTAAGTGGAAGCCCTTCATCGTCATCGGTTCCATCCTGCTGATCGTCGGCTTCATGCTGCTCGGCACGATCGACCACGAGACGAGCCTGTGGGTCGTCGGCGGATTCATCACCATCGTCGGACTCGGCACCGGCATGCTGATGCAGAACCTCGTTCTCGCAGTGCAGAACACGGTCAGCGTGCACAACATCGGTGCCGCGTCGTCGACCGTCGCGTTCTTCCGAACCTTCGGTGGCGCGATCGGCGTCTCCGTCCTCGGATCGCTGCTCGCCACCCGCGTCGGAACGTTGTCGCAGAGCGGCCTTGCCGAACTCGGCATTCAGAGTTCGGGCAGCGGCGGTGGATCGCTCGACCTCGGTGCACTTCCGGCCCCGGTCGCGCTGGTCATCCGTACCGCCTACGGTGACGCCACCGGACGCATCTTCCTCATCGCCGGATTCGTCGCGATCATCACGCTGCTCGCGGTCCTGTTTATCCCGAACCGCCCGCTGCGCAAGACGATCGACATCGCTCAGGCACCGGCAGCCGACGAGGAAGTCGCAGAGATCCCGTCGTTCGGCGAGGCTCGTGAGTACCTTGCGCCCGAGCGCGACATCGTAGGACGCCACGAAGCACCAGCAGGATCGGCACCGTTCGAGGGACTCAGCACCGACGCACGTGATCGACTGCTGAACCTTCTCCTGCCGGAGCCCAAGGACACCCTGCAGGCACTCGACGAAGCCGAGGCCATCCGCGCAGAGGTCGTCGCCCTCCAGCAGGAACTCGACGCGAAGATGCTCGACTTCGACGCAGTCTGCGAACGACTCCGGCGCCTGGGCCTCAGCGAGGACCAGATCGCCCGGGTACTCGGCGACGCTCACATTCCGGATCCGCACCACTTCGTGCACTCGGAACTCAACGGCCACCGGGTCAACTAGTTCCACCCACGACGAAGCCCGCACACCCTCGGTGTGCGGGCTTCGTTGGTTTCACCGTCGCCGCCGCCGCTCTGAAGTGACCGAATGTCACATACGGTCACTCGAAGTGACCGAGGGACGCCCTCGCTAGCACCCGGCCCGCCGATTGACCGAATGACCCCCTCGCTCACTCAGAGTGACCGAAGGACGCCCTCGGTGGTATCCGCCCGCGCCCAAGTGTCCGAAGGTGACATTCGGTCACCCGAGCGCCAGCGACAGGACGCCCCGACACCCCGCCCTACCGACCCGGCAGGTACTTGAGCGCCTTGACGAACGGGGGCATGATCTTCGCCCACAGTTTGGGCGAAAGTCCGCGAGGCCCACCGAGGTTGAGCAGACGCGTCGTCGCGATGGTCTGCGATTCCGTGTACTTGAGCAGACCGTCGGCTCCGTGTCGACGCCCCATGCCGGAGACTCCCATGCCGCCCATCGGAGCAGCCGTCGTACCCCATGCGGGCGCGTAGCCTTCGTCGACGTTCACTGTGCCGGAATGCAATCGAGCAGCGATGGCCTCGCCCTGAGCTTTGGTCTTCGCCCAGACACTGGCATTGAGGCCGTACTCGGTATCGTTGGCCTTCGCGATGGCTTCTTCGACGTCGGCGACCGGATAGATCGACACCAGCGGACCGAACGTCTCGTTGGCCGCGCACTCCGCGTCCTCGGGAACATCGGTCAGCACGGTCGGCTCGAAGAACAGCGGTCCGAGGTCGGGGCGCGCATTACCGCCTGCAATGACCTTGGCACCCTTGACCTTTGCGTCGTCGACGTGCGCCGAGACGGTCTTGACCTGATCCTCGGAGATGAGGCTGCCCATTTCGATGCCGAACTCGTAGCCCGGCCCGACCGTCATGTCTCGTACACGCTGCCCGAACTTCGCGGTGAACTCGTCGGCGATGGACCGCTCGACGTAGATGCGTTCGATCGAGATGCACAGCTGGCCGGAGTTTGAGAAGCAGGCACGCACGGCCGCGTCGGACACCTCTCGGAGATTGGCGCCACGGGCGACGATCATCGCATTCTTGCCTCCGAGCTCGGCGGAGAAACCGATGAGGCGACGCCCCGCTTGCTCTGCGAGATGCTGACCGGTGGCGGTGGATCCGGTGAACATGACGTATTCGGTGTTCTCGACGATGGCGCTTCCGACGACCGATCCCGGGCCGGGCACGACGGCGAACAGGTCACGCGGCAACCCGGCCTTGTACAGCAGTTCGACGCACGCCAGCGCGCAGTACGGGGTCTGCGAATCCGGCTTGAGGACGACGGCGTTGCCCGCCAACAGCGCGGCGATCGCGTCGGACACCGCGAGGGTCATCGGGTAGTTCCACGGCGAGATGACGCCGACGACACCCTTCGGCTGGTAGTGCACGGTGGTCTTGGTCAGCACGGGCAACATGCCGGTGACGCGCTTCGGCGCGAGCAGCTTTGCGGCCGTCCGCGCGTAGTGACGCGACGTCATCGCGATGTCGAGCACTTCTTCCTGAGCCGCGGCGCGCGACTTACCGGTCTCGGCCTGCGCCATGTCCATCAGCTCGTCACGGTGAGCGAGCACCAGGTCGCGGTATCGGTGGAAGATCTCGGCGCGCTCGGAGACCGGACGCTTGGCCCACGCCTTCTGTGCGACGCGTGCGCGAGCGATCGCTGCGTGCACGTCCTCGGCGGTGCCGACCGGGATGGTGGCGAGCTCCTTGCCGGTGAACACCTCCGTGATGGACTTCGTCGCCCGTGCGTCGACGTCGGTGATAGCGGACAGTTCGGCGAGCCGCGAGAAGGTCGCAGCGCTCGGAGCTGGCATTTTGCACCCCTACTGGTGAGTAGTTCTTCGAGTTACAGACAAACTACCCCCTCGGTGGCTCGGATCACAGCGTGCATCTCGAACGGGTGGGCGCCGTGTACCGGTTTCGGTCGTCCGGCGGCGGGATCCCGCGCGGAGCGCAACGAGACTGGAACACCACGCCCACGCCGAACCATGTGGCACCATGGGCCACGGTCTTTCCTAGGCGTCGGGGCGCTCGGAACGAACATGGGTGGGGGATTTCAGTGCGTGCAGCACTCGTTCTCGTCGGCGCAGCAGCTCTACTGATCGCGTCGTCACCGTCGGTCCAGGCCGACCCGATCGGGGATCTCGTCACTCCCCCGCGCGACCCGGCCGCGTATCTGCCGACACCGTTGGGCGATCCGTGGTTCACTCCGCCCGCCGGTTTCGAGGCACAGGCCCCGGGAACCGTGTTGAACACCAGAAGCGTTGCCGTACAACCCGGTACGACGTCGACCCAACTGCTGTTCCGTTCCACCGATTCGAAGAACAACCCCATAGCTGCGGCGACGACGGTCATCGTTCCCGACGCCCCGTGGGCCGGCGGCGGACCGCGTCCGGTCGTCGCGTACAACGAGGCGACGGATTCGCTCGGGAACACGTGCGCTCCGTCGTACACGTTGCCGCGGGGCACCAACAAGGAGATCGATAGGGTTCAGGACCTGCTGGGCCGCGGATATTCGGTCGTCGTCACCGATTATCAAGGCCCGCGGCAGGCGTACTCGGCAGGACTCGTCGCGGGTCACACCGTGCTCGACGGCCTCCGCGCCTCGCACAGCGCAGGCGTTGCAGCCGACGCCCCGATCGGTATCACCGGGTACTCCGGTGGCGCGATCGCGTCGGGATGGGCAGCACAGCTCGCACCGTCGTACGCGCCGGAGTTGAACATCGCGGGCGTCGCGTTCGGTGGCCCTCCGACCGACTACAAGATTCTGCAGCGCTCGCTGAACGGCGGAATCGGGTCGGGACTGTTCGCCGCCGCCTCGTCGGGCTTGGCCCGGGAGTATCCCGAGATGCGGGACCTGACCAACGACAACGGTCGACGCGTCGCGCTGCTCCAGAAGGATCAATGCGTCGACGTCCTGTCCTACAGCGGTCTGCTCCTGCTGGACCAGCAGAATCTGTCCGACGTCCCGAACGTGTTCGACCACCCGGTCAGCAAAGCCGTCGTCGAGGAGAACCGGATGGGGCAGGTCAAGCCGGACGCCCCCGTGTACATCTACCAGGGGTTGCAGGACTTCCTGATTCCCAAGGAAGGCGCGGAAGCCGTCCAGGATCAGTGGTGCACGCTGGGTGCGTCGGTACATCTCGAGGAGATTCCCGGTGACCATGCCGGCGCCGAGACCAGCGGCCGTCCCGGTGCATTCGACTGGTTGTCGCAGCGCTTGGCGGGTGCCACTACCGGCGGATGCGACAGGGTGGTTAGCTAGAAGGACTTGACCCTGACGTTGCGGGAGGTACCACGCTTGTCTTCTGTGAGCGATATGAAGGTGGGCGAGGTGGCCCGGCTCGTCGGGATCAGTGTTCGGACGTTGCACCACTACGACGACATCGGTCTTGTGGTGCCGTCGGGTCGCACCTCGAAGGGCTACCGCAGTTATTCGGCGTCGGATGTCGAACGGCTGCACCAGGTGTTGACCTACCGCGAACTGGGGTTCGTGTTGGACGACATCGCCGCCC
The DNA here is from genome assembly GCF_019835205.1 of Rhodococcus sp. BP-261. NCBI lineage: Bacteria > Bacillati > Actinomycetota > Actinomycetes > Mycobacteriales > Nocardiaceae > Rhodococcus > Rhodococcus sp. BP-261. The sequence continues at coordinate 28,655 of NZ_JABUCO010000007.1, forward strand.
TCCTCGACGATCCGTCCATCGACACGATGGCGCACCTGAGGCGTCAGCGAGAGTTGTTGGACGCCAGGATCGATCGCTTGCATCGAATGGCTGCGGCCGTGGACAGGATGATGGAGGCGAAGAAGATGGGAATTCAGTTGACCCCCGAAGAGCAGCGCGAAGTGTTCGGCGACGACTGGCTCGGTGAGGAGTACGCGGGCGAAGCCGAGGAGCGGTGGGGCCAGACGGAGGCGTGGAAGCAGTCGCAGGCCCGCACTGCGTCGTTCACCAAGGAGGACTGGACGCGAGTCAAGGCCGAAACCGATGCTCTGGAAGCCGATTTCGCGGCCGCGATGACGGCCGGTGTTCCGGCGGACTCCGAGCAGGCAGCGGAGTTGGCGGAGCGGCACCGCGCAGGCATCGAGCAGTACTACGACTGCGGATACGAGATGCACGTCTGCCTCGGCGAGATGTACGTCTCCGACGAGCGCTTCACCAAGCATTACGACGACGTCGCACCGGGTCTCGCGCAGTATCTGCGTGACGCGATCGTCGCCAATGCGGCTGGTAAGTGACGGATCGGGCCGAACACGTGCCAGGCCTGTCGGCCGCGGGCGATACTCGTCGCATGAACCTGACAGTGCGTTCGGCCCTGTTGTCCGCAGCGATCGGCAAGGCGAGTGGGTTTCGTAGTTCCGTCGGAATCAGCGTCGGTCTGTTGAGCTGGTTCCGCGGATCGCCGTACGAGCGGTTGGCGGTCGGGGGTTCGGCGGTCGTCACGGCAGGCGAGCTCGTCGCGGACAAGCTGCCGTCGACGCCGTCGCGACTCGATCCGGGCCCGCTCGGTGGCCGAATCCTCGCGGGTGCGGGTGGCGCCTATGCCGTCGCCCGCGCTCTGGGGAACGACCCGGTCCCGGCGGCAGTCATCGGTGGCCTGTCCGCGGTTGCCGGTTCCTATGCAGGTCACGCCTACCGCGGATGGGCGTCGACGACGGTTCCGCCGCTGGCTGCGGCCGTCGCCGAGGATGTTGTTGCGTTGGGGATCGGCGCGGCTGTCCTCGCGCAGGTTCGGGCGTAGAGTTCACCGTGTGAGACCGAACTTCCGGCAGTACGTGGGCTATCAGTTCGGCCGTGTCCTGCCGCCGTCGATGCAGGATTGGGTCCGCGAGGATCTCGTCGGCAACGGCGCGCAGGCTCGCTACATGATCCGGTTCACGTTGCCCGTGATCCCGCTTCTCTGCCTGTTCCTGCTCGTTCCCGGTCCGCTGTGGATCGGGTTGGCGATGATGGCGTTGCTGTTCATTCCGCTCGTCTACTTCGCGATCGCGCTGATGAACGTGTACCGCCGTCACCGCCTGTTGGTGCACGGTCTCGACCCGGAACTGCTCAATGCGGGCACGCAGGCCAGACTGGACCGGACGCGTGAGGAGTACGAGAGGCGGCACGGGCGTCTCGACTAGGCTCCCGTGCATGACTTCCGTCGAATTCAAGGCAACTGCAGACCTGGCCGACGAGATCGGTCCCGAAATCCGTAGCTGCGACACGCAATTCATCCAGTTCGGCAAGCACACCGAGTTCGCCGGTCCGATCACGACGATCAAGTGCTTCCAGGACAACCTGCTGGTCAAGCAGACTCTCGGTGAGCCCGGCAACGGTGGCGTTCTGGTCATCGACGGCGATGCGAGCATTCACACCGCCCTGGTCGGCGACATCATCGCAGGCAAGGGCGTCGCGAACGGGTGGGCGGGCGTGATCGTCAACGGCGCCATCCGCGATTCCGCGATCCTGCGCACCCTGGAGATCGGCGTCAAGGCACTCGGCACCAACCCGCGCAAGAGCACGCAGACCGGCTCGGGCGAGAAGAACGTCCCCGTCGAGATCGGCGGCATCACCTTCAACCCGGGCGAGATCGTCTACAGCGATTCCGACGGGGTCGTCGTCGTCTGATCGTCCGCTACCTGCGAAATTTACCCTCCTGTTGTGCGCTTTCGACTCCGCGAACCGCACAACAGGAGGGTAAATTTGGTTGGGCGGTAGCGTCATACGCGGGGATCGCGGACCCGCGGGACGTCGCGCCACTCGTCGAACAGAAACAGCGCCAACGCAATCACGAGCATCCCGGCGGCGACCCACGCGGCTCGAACATCCAACAGCCGCACCGCGAGTGCGCCGACGATCGCCCCGCCGAGGAACCCGGCGATGACGGTCCCGAAGTTGGCCGCCCGCACCCCGGCGTCCTTGTGACCTGCGACGACGCGTCGAAACACGGCCTGCGAGAAGCTCCGTAGATTGCCCGTCGTCATCGTCGTGCTGAACGCCTGATCCACCAGCACGCGAAAGGTGGTGACCTGCAGGGCTGCGACGAACGAAATCGAAATGGTGACAACGGCATTCGGCGCCGACGCCGGGACGAAACCGACGGCCGCGATCACCAGGATCTCGATGACGAGAACCGCGCGAACCGGTCGTCGCACGATGCGCGCGACGGCCGGCCTCGTCACGGCTTCGGCGGTAAAGACACCGAGAACGAACGCGATCAGCGGCGGGAGATAACCGCGCGCCGAGGCCCAATGACCCGACGCCGCATCGATCCCCAACAGAACGACGTTGGCGGTCTGTGCATTGGCGAACACACCGTCGCGCGTCATGAACGTGTAGACGTCGACGAACCCGCCGACCGCCGCGAGCAACACTCCGAGCCGTACGGACTCGGAGGTCGCCACGGTCGGTCGCGGGCCGTCGGTCATTCGTTCATGCTTGCACAGCTCTTACTTCACGAATGCCAGAAGCGCGTCGTTGACCTCGGCGGCGTGCGTCCACAGCAGACCGTGCGGAGCGCCCTCGACCTCGACGTACTTCGCTTCAGGGAACGCCTTGGTGAACTCGCGTCCGGTGGAGTCGATCGGCAGGATGTTGTCCTTGGTGCCGTGGAGGATGAGCGTCGGCTTTCCGGATTCGCGGACCTTCTGCACGTCGGCGCGGAAGTCCTCGATCCATGACGAGACCACTGCATATGCGGCGACGGGTGCGCTGGAGGCAGCCGTGGCCGTGTTGGCGCGGACGGTCGCTTCGCTGATGCGGCTGCCGAGGTTCTCGTCGAGGTTGTAGAAGTCCTTGTAGAAGTTGTCGAACCACGCGAAACGGTCCTCGCGCGCGGCAGCCTCGATGCCGTCGAACACGGATTGCGGGACGCCTGCCGGGTTGTCGTCGGCCTGCACCAGGTACGGCTCGAGCGACGCGAGGAAGGCGAACTTCGCGACGCGATCGGTGCCGTACTTCGCCGCGTAGCGTGCGAGCTCACCCGTTCCCATCGAGAACCCGACGAGGATGACGTCGCTGAGATCCAGTGTGGTCAGGACTGCGTTCAGGTCGGCCGCGAACGTGTCGTAGTCGTAGCCGACGGTCGGCTTGCTCGACTTGCCGAACCCACGACGGTCGTACGTGATGACGCGATAGCCGGCCGCCAACAGCTCGCGCGACTGACGCTCCCAGGAGTTGCCGTCGAGCGGGTAGCCGTGGATCAGCACGACGGGCTGACCGGTGCCGTGATCCTCGTAGTAGACGTCGATCGGGGTGCTGTTCTCGGTACCTACGTTGATGAAAGCCATCATGCAACACTTCCTCGTGGGTCAGGGTTCCCGCAGGAGAACGGTCGTTCTCTCGCCGTGGACTACACTAGAGAACGTTGGTTCTCTGCGCAAGGAGTTGGTGACGATGGAGACGGACGCCTCACGAGCATCGGTGCTGGCGGCGGCCGACGAGTTGTTCTACGCCCGCGGTGTTCAGGCCGTCGGAATGGACGAACTGCGCGCCGCGGCGGGCATTTCTCTGAAGCGGATGTACACGTTGTTCCCGTCCAAATCCGACATCGTCGCGCGCGTCCTCGAAGGCCGCACCGAGCTGTGGAACGAGCGCATCCTCGCGCAGGCCGCCGAGTACAGCGATCCGCGTGAGAAGTTGCTGTCCATCTTCGACTTTCTCGACACCTGGTTCCGCGAGGACAATTTTCGTGGCTGCGCGTTCATCAACTCGTTCGGCGAGTTGGGTGCCACCATGCCCGCGGTGGCCGACGCGGCACATCGTCACAAGCGCGAATTCGTCTCCTACGTAACCGAATTGGCCGTCGAGGCAGGGTGCCCGGAAAAGCTCGGGTTGCAGATTGCACTGTTGGCCGAGGGGGCGCAGACGACCGCGGCGATTTCCGAATCGCCCGAATCCGCGCTCGCCGCAAAGGAAGCCGCGACGGTTCTGCTCGACGCAGGCACGCGCTGAGGGGCTCGGTGCGGCGGTGCTATCGACGCCGTCCCCGACCGGCACCGGTCTCGGGCTACACCCAGGACACGCATCTCTTCTCCCGAACTTGTCGGACCGCGGTGATAGGAATGGGGCTACAGGGAAAGGAGTCCTCATGCACGACATCGCAGACGTCTGCGAAGGCACGCTCGTCATTCACGCAGTCGGCGACGCGGAATGCACCGACCCAGGCTGCGTGGATCTCGAGTACGTTCGGCACTACCTCGTTCTCGACTGCGCCGAGATCACCGGCGGATGCCAGTGCGTCGGCGAAATCGAGCTGACGCGCGCCTCCTGAACCGGGCGATACGCGTCGAACAGGTGGTCAGGACCAGTTCACGCGTTCTGCGAGCTCGAGCAATTTCCGACGCCTCGTAGCGCTCGTCTCGCCGATGCGTGCGATGCGGCCGTAGAGATGGGCTCGAAAGTCGCCGTGCCCAGAACGGTTCTGCGCCTCCGGGCCCGTCCGTGCGCAGTTGTGCAGTATCGCTCGGAGCTCGTCGTACTCGGATCGCGGCACCGCAGGCCACTCGTTCACGACGAGGCCCGTCAACTGCTGTCGCTTGTGCGAGCGTCGTACGCGGGTTTTGTTCGGATGCAGCATGAATCCCTCGTCACGCACGATGTGTCTGACCACCCAGAGCACCCTGTCGACGTCGCACGTTCCGGAGAACGCCAGGTCGTCGGCATATCTCGTGTACCGCAGGCCCATGGAACGGGCGAGACCGGTGAGCCGGATGTCGAGCATCCGGGCCGCCAGGTTGGCCAGAGCGGGTGACGTCGGGGCGCCCTGCGGCAGGTGACGGGTTCGCAGCAAGGACGCTGTCTCGTACGGAACGCCGGCCAGTTCGCCCGCCGGAGCGCTCGTCGTGCACAGGTACGCAAGATTCCACGCGACCGTCCGCGGGTAGCCGAGGGCGTCGAAAATCGCGACGACTCTCCCGATTCCGATCGACGGGAAGAAGTCCTTCAGATCGGCGGCGAGGACGACGTCCCGGCCGGCGTGCGGGATCCCGAACGTGCGAGGGCTTCGGCCGGTGACGAAGCCGTGTGCCGCACCGTGCGCAGGAACCTGATCGAGTATGCGACGCAAGACTTTTCGCTGAATCTCACGAAGGCGAGGCTTCGGAATTTCGAGCACCCGAGCGCCGGACCGTTTCGAAATCGACGTGGCCCGGTAGTGCCGGAGCGTCGACGACGCCGTCTTCAGTCGTTGTTGCGCGTCGGCGAACCATTCGATCTCGTCGATCGTCAGGTTCAACGATTCCGCGAGGTCGCCCGTCGAGAAGTAGCGGGGAACGTCGAAGCGCCAGGGCTTCGGGCCGGACGTTCTGCGTTCGGGCTCCTCCGACTTCTTGTCGGGCAACCGGGGAAGATCAGCAATGAGCCGGTACAGGGATTCCTCGTCGAACGGCGGTGACGGGTACAGGTCGATCAACCGGTCCGCGAGTCGCAACGCCTTCACCCCCAACACCGGCATGAACGCCTCCTCGAGACGGTCACGCGTCCACGGAACGTCGGATGCGAGCTCGGCCAGAAACGCAGCCATCGGCGTGGTGAACTCGCGTGGGTTCATCCGTGCGGTCCCGGGTGCAGCGGCGACGGGCGACCTGAAACTTTCGTACTCGGCGCCGTCTGGCACGCGGAGCGTGCGGAGCGGCGTCGGACGCAGTGACCGGTTGTTCTCTCACACCCAGGGGTTACCCCTGAGGATGGTCGCGCGGACCAACTCTCGCCCGTGCGCCGCTGCATGGTGTCCAATATGCCATGTGCGCGCGAATGTATAGCGGGCTATACATTCGCGCGCACGGGTGCCGCAGGCGCACACCCCGGATTCAGGATTCCCGTGGGGTCGAGCGCAGCCTTGACCGCCCGCTGCACCTGCATCGACGTCTCGTCGTGCTCGACGGCCAGCCAGCCGGACTTCAGTCTGCCGACACCGTGTTCGCCGGTGATGGTTCCGCCGAGATCGAGCGCGCGCCGAGTGATCGCGTCGAACGCCGACAGTGCCGCGGCTTTGCTCGAGGCGTCGGACTCGTCGTAGATGATCGTCGGATGCAGGTTGCCGTCGCCTGCGTGACCGAACACTCCGATCGTCAGACCCAACTCTGCGGCGAGTCCTTCGATGTAGCCGATGAGATCGGTGATGCGCGAGCACGGGACGGCGACGTCGTCGAGCAACCAGTCACCGAGGCTTTCCAGCGCCGGCAGCGCGAGACGACGCGCTTCGAGCAGCATCGCGGCCTCGGCCTGATCCGAGCTGACGACGACGTCGGACGCACCAAGCCGGTCGCACGTCGATTCGATTGCAGCGAGGACGGATTCGGCGTCGACGTCGTCGCTCTGCACCAGCAGGAGTGCGGCGGTGTCCTCGCCCATACCCATCTTCGTCATCCGGTCGACCGCCTGAACCGTTGTGCGGTCGAGGATTTCGAGCATCGACGGCGTCGAACCGGACGACGCTATCTCGGCCACCGCCAGACCAGCTTTTTCGAGCGTGGGGAACGACGCGACGAGCGTACGGGCCTCGCGAGGCGCAGGCAGCAGCTTGACCGTGATCTCGGTGATGACGCCCAGCGTGCCCTCCGAGCCGACGAGCAGATGCGTCAGGTCGTACCCCGCGACGCCCTTGACCGTGCGCCTTCCGGTGCGCAGAATTCGGCCGTCCGCGAGAACGACCTCGAGCGCGAGCACGAAATCGCCTGTCACACCGTATTTCACGCAGCACATTCCGCCCGCGTTGGTGGCGACGTTGCCGCCGATCGTGCTGAACGCGACGCTGCCCGGGTCCGGCGGATAGAACAGTCCGGCATCGGCTGCCCGCGCACGCAGATCCGCCGTCACGACGCCCGGCTCGACGACGGCCAGTCGGTCGACGGTGTCGATCTCGCGGATTGCGGTCATACGGTGCAGACTCAACACGACGGCACCTGCGGTCGCATTGGCTGCGCCGCTCAGTCCACTTCCTGCACCACGCGGAATCACGGCCACCGAATTACTGTGTGCCGCTGCCAGACACGCGGACACCTCCGCCGTCGTTCGGGGAACCAGAACCGCCGCGGGCGGTGCGCTGTCGGTGAATCGCGACTGATCGTGCGCGTACGACGCCACGATGTCGGGATCGGAGATGACGATCTCCCGCGGCAATGAATCGATGAGGGCTTCTACCGCAGTCATTCCAGCTATCGTAGTCACAGCGCTCGCACCGCCAATCCCCCGTCGACGGGAAGGCAGACCCCGTTGACGTATGCGGCCTCGTCCGACGCCAGGAAGACCGCCGCAGCAGCCACGTCCCACGGCGAACCCATGCGACCCGTCGGGCTCGCGGCGTGACGGGCTTCGATCGTCGCCGGATCCGCCCCACCGAGCTGACCTGCGACGAGCGGGGTGTCGATCAGGCCGGGAAGCACTGCGTTGACGCGTATTCCGCGCGCTGCGTACTCGAGTGCGAGCGAGACCGTCAGCTGGTTGACCGCCGCCTTCGTCGCCGAATAGCTCGGGTACGTGAAGCCGGTGTACCGGATACTCGCGGTCGACGACACGTTGACGATCGAGCCACCGCCCGCGGACAGCATCAGCGGAATCGTGTGCTTGCACGTCAGGAAGACCCCGGTCAGGTTGACCGCGAGCGCTGCATCCCACGTCGCCCGGTCCATGTCGGTGATGTCCCCGACGGTGGTGACACCGACGTTGTTGTGCAACACCGTCGGTGCACCGAATTCGTCGGCGGCCGCAGCGATACACTCCGCCACCTCGGCCTCCTGCGTCACATCCGCACCGAACGCTGCTGCGGTGCAGCCTTCGTCGCGAATCATCTTCGCCGTCAGCTCGGCCTCCTCGGCGCTGCGATCGACGGCGACCACGGTCGCACCCTCGCGAGCGAACGACACCGCAGCGGCACGGCCGTTTCCGACGCCCGATCCGCTCGACCCGGCGCCGAAGACCAGTGCAACCTTGCCCGCCAGACGGCCCGTCACGACCCGATCTCCTCGACCAGAAGCTCGAACGTCACCGCGACGAGGTTCCCGCGCTCGGCGAGTTCTCCGACGTGGACGGCGCCGTGCCGATCCATCACCAGCACCGACAGATGAGTGTCGTCCGGTCCCATGTGGCCCGCGATGGCCACTTCGGTGGCCGGGCCGTCGACGGACACCGGATCGCCGTCGCGCAGAAGTGTTGCGCCGACCAGGCTTCCGAGGCTTCCACGAACCGATGCCCGACGCATGTCCGCGTTCCCCATCACCTCACGCACCGCATCGTGGATCTCGACGCCCGGACGCACCCGGGTCATGACGGCCCGTCGCGTGCCTGCCACCGAGCCGATACGCGACGCCGACGGCGTGAAGACCGGCATCAGCGTCTCGGAATCCTCGCCGCTGGTCAGTGCGACCGAGTCGAATACGTGCAGCACGATCTCCACCGGCGTGGCCCCGACGACGGTGTCGGGCCACAGGTGTCCGCCGCGCAGCTGCCCGTATGCGTCGAACCACGCTGCGTGGCAATGCATGAACCGCTCACCGTCACGACGTCCGACGGATGCGCTACCGCCGATGATCGTCGCAGGCGTCACGGCCTCGTGCGTCTCGCTGTACCACGCCGCACGCGATCCGTCGTGGCACAGATCCGGAATGCAGTACGAGACGCGCGCCAACGGGCCGCCGAGCAGCTCGACCTGCGCGGAATCCGCACCCAGACGCGCTAATTCGTCGTCGATCGCGTCGACCAACCGACGGCCGGGCTCGAGCGAGATTCGTTCGACGGCCGTCGCGCACGACACGGATTCGAGGCGCTGGGGAGCCCGAGGGCCGGGATGCACCAGCGGAGCGAGGAACGTCGAGGTCACGACGCCCCCTCCAGAACCGGTGCGTACGGCCCCCATTCGCGAGCCGCCAGTTCGTCGCGAATGGTGCGCTTGACGATCTTGCCGTACCCCGACTTGGGCAGCGCATCCCAGAACAGCACGTGCCGCGGCAGTTTGTATCGCGCCATCTTCGCTCCGAGCCATGTCGTCAGCTCCTCCGCGGTGACCGACTTGCCCTCGGCGAGAACGCAGATCGCGACGCCGACCTCACCCCACTTCGGGTCGGGGACGCCGAGAACCGCGACCTCGTCGATCGCGCCATGGGTGAGGATCTTCTCCTCGATGTCGCGCGGGTGGATGTTGGAACCGCCCGAGATGTACATGTCCGACGACCGCCCCGTCACGTAGACATAGCCGTCGGCATCCACGACGCCGAGGTCACCGGTGCGAAACCATCCGTCGCGGAACGCATCCGCGTTGGCCTTCGGATTGTTCAGGTACCCGGCGAACACGGCGGGTCCGGCGACGCAGAGCTCACCGATCTCCCCGGAGGGCACTTCGGCACCCGACTCGTCCTGGACGCTCACGAGCATTCCCGTGCGGGGGAATCCGCACGTGCCGGCCGAAAGTCCCTCGGGCACAGGCCGACCGTGCTCTCGACTCGGCAGCACCGTGATGTTGCCCGTGACCTCGGCGAGCCCGTAGTACTGGACCAGCACCTCGCCGAGGATCCGACGCGCACGCTCCTGATCGGCCGTGTACATCGGCGCGCCCGCGTAGATGACGTACTGCAGCGACGAATGGTCGTGCTCCTCGACGGCCCGATGGTCGACCAGAACCTTCAGGATCGTCGGGACGGTGAACATGTTGGTCACCCGTTCACGTTCGACGAGGGACCACACCTCCGCCGGATCAAGACTGACCGAGGACGGCAGAACCGTCGTCGCACCACGCGCGACCTGCGGCAGCATGTGCATGCCCGCCCCGTGCGACAGTGGAGCGACGACGAGGGACGCGTGGTCGGAATCGGTCGTCGGCATGAGATCGGCGAGGTGGTTGTTGATGACGAACCCGAGTTGGTCGTGGGTGAGAATCGCCGCCTTGGGGGTTCCGCTCGTGCCGGACGTGAAGAAGTACCACGCCGGGTCGCCCTCCCACGTCGACACCGCAGCCGGAATGCCCGACGGCACAGCCGATATCGCGTCGTCGCTGCTGCTCTCGATCCACAGCACTCCGCCCGAGAGCTCGTGCGCCGCGCGAATCGCGTCGACGTGCGACCGCGTCGACGAGTGCCCGATCACGACGACGGGACGGCACACTCCGGCGATCACGACGACGTCGTCGTCGTGCAGCCGCGAATTGACCGGTGCGAGAACAGCTCCGACGCGCCAGGTCGCGAACATCGCGGTAATGAACTCGGGGTGGTTGGGGCTGTCGATCAGCACGACGTCGCCCTTGGACACACCACGGCGTTCCAGTTCGGCGGCGAGCGAGTCCACCTGCGAGTTCAGTTCCCGCCAGCTCCAACGTGTTTCACCGTGTACGACGGCAGTACCGCCCGCGACCCTGCGCGCGGTCTGGCTCAGAATCTCGGCCAGGTTGACCGCTCTGCGCGTCGTCGTCATCGTGTTGCCTCCAGAACAGTTGCGTAGTTGGCGACTGCCGCGCCGCCCATGTTGAAGACCGCAGCGCGATCGGCCGTCGGCAATTGCATGTCCCCTGCCTCGCCCGTCAACTGCAGTGCGGCCATGACGTGTTGGGACACACCCGTCGCACCGAGGGGGTGGCCCTTCGCCTTCAGTCCCCCGGAACGGTTCACCGGCAGGATGCCGTCACGCTCGGTGCGTCCCTCGGCGAGTACCTCGGCTCCCTTGCCCGGCGCCGCGAGCCCGAATGCTTCGTACTGCAGCAACTCGGCGATGGTGAAGCAGTCGTGCGTCTCGAGAAGATCGAGATCGTCGAGGGTCGTACCCGCGTCGGTCAACGCGCCACGGAACGCCCGGGCGGCACCGTCGAACGCCAACGCATCGGCGCGACGGGCGATCGCCAGATGGTCGTTCGCCTGTGCACGGCCGGCGATGCGGACGGAGCGTCGGGCGGTGGCGGCAACGTCGGGCAATGCGACGACCATCGCCGCCGCGCCGTCGGACACGAGAGAGCAGTCGGTGCGCAGCAGTCGGCCGACGACGGTCGGGTTCTTCTCCGACGGTGTTCTGCAGAAGTCGAACCCGAGGTCGCGGCGCAGGTGCGCATACGGGTTGTCGACGCCGTTGCGGTGGTTCTTCGCGGCGATGCGTGCCATCGCGTCGTGGGGATCGTCGTACCGTGCCGCGTACTGATCGGCCAGGTCGGCGAACACTCCGGCGAAACTGCCCATGTGCGACTCCGACGCGCGGTGGCAGCCGGCGAGCAGGATGTCGTTGATCTTGTCGTTCCGCGTGGCGGTCATCTTCTCGGCGCCGACGACGAGGGCGATGCGGCTTCGACCTGCCTGCAGGTTGTCGAGGGCGGTGAACAGCGCGGCACTACCCGTCGAACATGCATTTTCGACGTGGATCGAGGGAACCAGCGCGAGGTCGGGTTGTCCGGCGCCGACCAGGGCGCCTTCGAAACCCTGCTGGGAGAAGCCGTTGTTGAACACGCCGACGGTGACGAGGTCGACGTCCTTCGCGTCGACGCCCGCGTCGGCGATCGCCGCCAACGAGACCTCGGCGATCAGGGCTTCGACGTCGGGACTCTCGCTCTTGCCGAACTTGGTGTGCGCCCAGCCGATGATGTGCGGTGCGGTCACGTGGCTTCCTCTCCTCGTCGTGCGTGAGGCAGGTCACTTCCCCACAGTCAGTCATGGTGGTCCGCGAGGGCACGCGGGAGAACCGCCCTCCGACGAGGACCCGAACCGTCATTTCCTCTTTTTGTCGAACGACGTCCGGATGCGACAGAAAGAGGAAAGCCCGTCCTGTTTCCTCACTCCCGGCCCGATGCCGGTGATCGGCGTCACGCACACACTGGGCGGACCCACACCGCGGAACGAGAGGCCTCACAACGTGCGCGCAGTGCTCAAGACCGAGCCCAAGCCGGGATTCGACCTGGTGAACGACCTGCCCGATCGGCCTCTCGGCCCGGACCAGGTGCGCATCGACGTCGGCGCGGTGTCCGTCTGCGGAACCGACCGCGAGACGTACGAGTACGGGCCTGCCGTGCGCGACCTCGGTCTGCGTCTACCGGTCGTCACCGGGCACGAGTGCGCGGGCGTCGTCGTCGAGATCGGACGGGATGTGTCCGCTCTGCACGTGGGTGACCGCGTCGCCGTCGAAACGCACGTCGCCTGCCTGGACTGCTATCAGTGTCGACGCGGCAACGCACACAACTGCCTGCGGATGGATCTGCTCGGACTGACGATCGACGGCGCGTTCGCGGAGCGTCTCGTCGTTCCTGCGTCGACCTGCTTTCGACTTCCCGACGAGCTGTCCCTCGAAGCCGCCGCGTTACTCGAGCCGGCGGGCAGTGCGATGCACGCGGTCCAGCGCAGCGGTCTCGACCTGAGTGGTGCGCACGTCCTGGTCAGTGGTGCGGGACCCATCGGTTTGGCTGCACTGCAGATTGCGCTGGCACGCGGGGCGAACGTCCTGGTCGTCGAACCGAATCCGCATCGTGCCGCGATGGCGGCCGAGCTCGGGGGAACCGTGGTCCCTGCCGGGGACGGACTGATCGACCGCATTCGCGACCTGACCGGCCCGGCGGAAGGCGTCGACCTGGTGCTCGAATGCTCGGGCGCGCTTCCCGCACTGGAAGCAGGACTGGACGCGGCGCGGCGTGAGGGGACTGTCGTCAGTGTCGGCCTGACGGCTCGACCCGTCGAACTCAGCGCGACGCGTCACCTCATCAGCCGAGGTCTCACACTGAAGGGCAGCTTCGGCCGTCGGATCTGGGATTCGTGGACCGAGCTTTCGGCGCTGGTGGCGTCGGGGCGCGTCGACCTGTCGCGTCTGGTGTCGCACCGGATGGAGCTCGAGGACGTGGAAAGCGCGATCGAGCTGCTGACCGGCGACGCCTGCAAGGTCGTCCTGTATCCACAGGGTGTTCCGCAGGAACTGCGCTCGAAGGAGCTCACGGCGAGCTGACGTGTCAGAACGGTTCGATCCCCTCGGCCCGCATGAGATCGGCGACGCGTAAGCCCAGATGCAGGTTCAGCCGGACGGTTCCGTCGTCGAGGTCGACGCCGATCGCGTCGCGAATTCGGTCGAGCCGGTAGTACAGCGTCGTCCGATGGATGAACAGCGCCTCGGCCGCGGCAGGTCCGGAGCCTGCATGATCGAGGAAGGCACGCAGCGTCTCGAGCAGTCTGCCGGATCGGTCGGCCTCGGCGAGGCGACGTAGCTCGTCGGGGACGGCGGTCCTGTCCCACTGCGCCGTCGGCACCCGGGCCAGCACGCCCAACACCCCCGCGTTCTCCCAGGCGACGACGGGGTCCTGGCCGACGCGTCGCGCGATCGACGCCGCGAGGCCCGCCTGACGTGCCGACAGCCACGCGTCGGCGAATCCTGCGGCTTCGGCTCCGACGCCTGCGGTGATCGACGCTCCCCGACCGGCCACGTCGGCGGCGTCCCGTGCCATCGCGCGGGCTTCGGCGACGATCGTGTCGAGGTCACGCATCGCCGTCGCGAGATAGACGAGATGGCCGGACGACCCGTCGACCGCGAGCAAGGCGTCACCTCGACTGCGTGACCGGGCGGCCACGAGCGCATGCCGCAACGCGATCGACGTCAGATCCGTGTCGGTGCCGTGGTGCAGCATCAGGGTGACGACGCGTACCGCGCCCGGCTGCACGACGAGTTCCGCCAGTGCCGATTCGCGCCGACCGTCGTCGAGTCCGAGCGCGGCGGCGACGAGCGCCTCCGACTGGGCCGAGTCCTGCGGCGCACGATCGACGACCATGAGGGGTGCGATCTCCGCGGCGACCTCGCCGATCCGTGTGAGCTCGCCGTCGGTGATGCCGCCGTCGGCGTCGATGACGAGGATCTGCCCGAGCACCTCTCCACGCCAGCGAATGGGCACGCCCGCGCGCGAGTGCAACCCGATAGCGTCGGAACCGGCGATCCGTCCCGGCTTCGTCCACTGGTTGATGCCACTGGCAAGCAAGTGACCGATGGCTTCGCTGCCCGCGTCGCGGTTGAGCATGGCCCTGATGCGCACCGGGTCCTCGTCGCCGAAATGCCTGCTGGCGAACAACATTCTGACGTACGGATCGTTGACCACGACGGACCGACCGAGCTCGTCACCGAACCGATCCACGATGGCCTGCACACTGTCCCTGGACATGCGCTGAGCGTACTCATCGCCTTTTCGACAAAAAGAGGAAACCCGTGGCCGAGCCTTCGTCAACCGACTGTCGTGACTCAGGTCACTATGGATGCAAGGTATGTGAGCCCGCCACGAAATCGACGGGTTCAGACCTCGAGACTGGAGCGCGATGACGTCACGAACACACTCCCCCGCCGAACCGGCGTCGGACGATCAGATGGCAAGCCGGGTGATGCGCAAAGTCGCCCTGCGGCTGATTCCGTTCCTCGGCCTCGCGTACTTCCTGAACTACATCGACCGCACGAACATCGCGTTCGCGAAGCTGACGATGAGCGAGGACCTCGGCCTGACCGAGACCGCGTACGGCCTGGCGAGTGGCTTGTTCTTCGTCGGCTACATTCTTCTCGAGGTCCCCAGCAACCTCGCGCTGCACAAGTTCGGCGCACGACGCTGGATCGCTCGAATCCTCGTGTCCTGGGGGCTGATTGCCGCTCTCATGGCGTTCGTTCCCAACGCCACGTGGCTGAACATCGCTCGCGTCGCACTCGGAATCGCCGAGGCCGGCTTCTTCCCCGGCATCATGCTGTACCTGACGTTCTGGTTCCCCCGCGCGGTCCGCGTGCGATTGGTCGGCGTGTTCATGGTGGCCCTGCCGCTGTCGAGCGCACTGGGCGCACCGATCTCGTCGGCGATCATCCAGTACTGGCACGGACTGTTCGGCCTCGAAGGCTGGCGCGTCATGTTCCTCGTCGAGGGCATCCCGACCGTTCTTCTCGGCATCGCCGCGTGGTTCTACCTCACCGACCGCCCGCGTCAGGCGAAGTGGCTCAGCACCGAGGAGCGCACGTGGCTCGACCGACGCATGGAAACCGAGCACTCGGAAACCGCCGACACCGGCCACGTCTCGGCCCGTAGCTCGCTGCGCAACCCGAACGTCTGGCTGCTCGGCGTCACCTACTTCGGCATCGGCTACGGCTTGTTCGCCATCAGCTTCTTCCTGCCGACGATCGTCGCCGGCTTCGCGAAGCAGTTCGACACGACGTTCTCGATCGCGCAGAACGGCCTGATCGTCGCGGTTCCGTTCCTGATCTCGTCCGTCGCGATGATCCTGTGGTCGCGACGCTCGGACCGGCTGAAGGAACGCATGTGGCACGTCATCGTGCCGACCGCGTTGGCCACCGTGAGCGTCCCGGTCGCGATGTACATGAGCTCGCCCCTCATGACGATGGTGGTCATCACGCTCACCGCCGTCGGAATCTTCTCGGCGCTGCCGGTCTTCTGGTACCTGCCGACGACGTTCCTCACCGGTGCCGGCGCCGCCGCCGGAATCGCCCTGGTCAACACCATCGGCGCCTCGGCAGGGCTCGTCGCGCCGTACATGACGGGATGGCTGCTCGACGCCACCGGCAGCTCCAAGACTGGCCTCTGGGTCGTCGGCGGGTTCATGGCAATGGCCGTCGTGCTGCTGCTCGTGCTGCGTGGGCGGTTGGCGGCTTCGCCCGTGCGCGCGAATGTATAGCGGGCTATACATTCGCACGCACGAGGGGCACTGCATAATGCCCGCATGGCACCCACCGGAATTCTGCGCCGCACCGATACCGGCGTCGACCTCGAGTTGACCCGAACCATCTCCGCGCCGCGCGAGGACGTGTGGGCGACGCTCACCGACTCCGACCGCACCGCGGGATGGTACGGACCATGGGAACGTTTGTCCGAGAACAGCATTCGCGTCCAGATGCTGTTCGAGGACGGCGCACCCTGGATGGACATGAACATCGACGTGTGCGAAAGCCCTTCTCGCCTGGCCGTCTCGACGACAGGTGGCTGGCAGCTCGACGTCCGGCTCACCGGCGCGACCACACTGACGCTGATCCACCACCTGTCGAGCACCGAGGGCGTCGGCGAAATCGGGCCTGGGTGGGAGTACTACCTCGACATGATGCTCGCCTCGCGCGACGGCACCCCGCTGCCGAGTTTCGACGACTACTACCCGTCGCAGAAGGAGTACTACTCGACGCTGGGAGTGGAGCGATAGCGACGGGACGCGGCGACGATCCTCGCGATCGACTCGCGGGTTCGTTTCAGCTCGTCGAGACCGACCTCCTTGCCGACGGCGTCGGCCCAGGCGTGCTGGTCTTCTCTCAGCCTCCCGAGGGTATCCCGCCCGTTCTGCGTGGGCCGTAACAGCTTGGCGCGTCGGTGTTTCGGATTGTCGACGTACTCCGCCCAGCCCTTGTCGACGAGGATGTCCGCCGTCCGCTGCACGGATTGGCGAGCGAGACCGAGGCCGACGCGTCGGGCGATCTCGGCGACGGCCAACGGCTCGTCGAGCGTGGCGCCCAGTACCTGCCACCATGCGGGCGTCAGACCGGCCGGCTCGGCGATGTCTTTCGCCGCGGCCAGGAATTCGCCGTTGAGCTCGAACGCCGGCAACACCAGGCTCGTCAGCGCATCCCCGGCGGCAGAGCGGTCGCTCACGCGCCGCCGCCGGCGAGTACGTCGTAGTACTTCTTCTCTCCCGTGCTGTAGAGGCCGTACCAGGCGTCGACGATCGACTGGGGGAACAGCTGCAGCAGTTCGAAGATCGCCTTCGAGAACTCGAGTGGTGCAGTTCCCGGTGCCGTGACGAGTGTGCCGTCGACGACCACCCGTGCGTCTTCGTAGTAGAGGCTGCCGCTGTATTCGGTGGCGCTGGTGAGGAATTCGAGCGCGTTGCTGGTGTGCTTCTTCGCATTCAGCAGGCCGGTTCGCGCCAGCCCGAGCGTCGCGCCGCAGATTCCGCCGACGGGCGTGCCCTTCTCGACCAGCGCCGACGCGAGTCCGAGAACCTTCTCGTGCCCCTCGTTCCACGTGTTCCCGCCCGGAAGAACAAGCGCCGCAACGGATTCGGTGTCGAGGTCGGAGAGGTCGCCGTCGGGCCGGACATGCAGTCCGCCGAGCGTCGTGACTTCCTGCCCGTCTTCGGACAACACCCGCAGCTCGTACCGGTCGTCACCCTGTTCCCGAGCCATGGCAACCCCGGCAACCAGGTAGCTGTACTCCCAGTCCGCCATGGTGTCGGTTGCGTACAGAACGATCGTCGACATCGCTACCTCCGTATTTGACAGTGTGCTGTCAACTATAACGCAGCGAACCCCGCACGCCCACCCCCACCGCGCACCTTCCAGCACACGCGCACGTTGCAACCCGCGCAGTCGCTGCAACCTGCGCGGAACCCGCCTACCCTGTTGATCATGGTGTCGCTCGAAGCGCTACGCAGCCGCTGGCCGAAGAAGATCCCCCTGCAACCGCTTCCGACCGAGTCGTGGGCGAAGCAGGAGCCCACCTGGAAGGGCGCGAACCCGCAGGTCATCGAGTCTGCGCTCAAGCGCGCGAAGACCAGGCCGACGGGCAACTGGTTCGTCTTCGCCGCGAGCCGCGACATCGGCACGAAGGAACCGTTCGGCCGCGACATCGCCGGCATCGAACTCGTTGCCTGGCGGGACGACACGGGCGGCATCCACATCGCACCCGGATCGTGCCCGCACCTCGGCGCGCCGCTCGACAAGGCCAAGATCGAGTGCGACACCCTCATCTGCCTGTGGCACGGCATGCCGCTCGGCCCCAAGGGTCGCCCCGGCTGGCGACCGTTTCCCGCGTTCGACGACGGCGTTCTCGTGTGGGTCCGCCTCGACGACCTGGGCGGCGAGGAGCCGACGGACGTCCCCATTGTCCCGATCCGCCCCGCCGCGTCGACGAGCATCGACGCCGTCATCACCCTGACGGGTATCTGCGAAACCGACGACGTCATCGCCAACCGTCTCGATCCGTGGCACGGCGCCTGGTTCCACCCGTACTCGTTCGCGCGACTGAAGGTCGTCGACGCGCCCCGCGACATCGACGTCCCCGAGGAGGACGACCGATTCCTCGTCGACGTCACCTTTCGCGTCAGCCGGGGCATCGGCGTCCCGGTGCGGGCGGAGTTCGTCTGCCCGGGTCCACGCACGATCATCATGCGCATCCTCGAAGGCGAGGGCGTGGGAAGCGTCGTCGAAACCCATGCGACGCCACTCGGCCCCGGCCCGGACGGTAAGCCGCGCACGGCGGTCATCGAGGCCACCATCGCGAGCTCGGACCGCAAGGGCTTCAAGATTGCCCGACGCGTCTCGCCCGTGTTGCGTCCGGCGATGAACTTCACCGCCGCCCGGTTGTGGAAGGACGACCTCGACTACGCCGAGCGTCGGTACCACCTCAGGTCGAAGGGGTGCTGACCCAGCCGAACCCTCAGAGCTGACGCAAGGACGCCAAGGCGTCGAACACCCGGTAGCGCCCCCGCACCGGGACGGTCAGGATGTCGTGCCCCGCGATACCCCAGCCGGACAACAGTGTGTTCGCCGCCGAAAGACCCGTCGTCGCTGCACGTTCCATCAGCGCGACGGGCAGGTCGATGCGAATCCCGTCGCCCGCCAACACGAGTCCCGGCTCCGGCGTGCGCACGGTGGGTCTGCCAGCAAAAGCTCCCAGACCGAAGAGCGGGCAATCATCTCGCCATTCCGTGCGCGAGTCCACCACCGTCGCCAAGGCCGTTTCCGGATAGATCTCATGCATCCGCGCCATCAGCTGCTCACGCGTGACGTCCTCGGATTCCGTTGCGGCATAGGCGTGCAACTCGACGACCGAACCGCCCGTGCGCCCAGCCCATTCGGCAGCCTCGTCCTCGAACCTCTCGAGCACACTGATGTTGTCGATCGGCGGCATTCCGCCGGTGCCGATGAACGCGGGTCGGTCCGCGTTCACGGGCTTGTCCAGCCACACGCGGTGCACCAGGAACGGCGGCGTGTTCTGCAGCCCTGCCACCTGCGAGCGCCACGCGGCAGTCCCCAGAGAACCGGTCAACTTCTGCAGGCCACCGATATCCGTCGCCAACACCACCGCGTCGAACTTCTCACCGTCGACGTCGAAGCCCCGCGAGATCTCCTTCACCGCCGCACCCAATCGGATGTCGACGCCGAGGCCGGTCAGATACTCGCCCAACGGTTCCCACAGCGACTGTGGGTATGGCCCGACCGGCACGTCGAACACCAACCCCTCGGACGAGCCGAGGAAGTACAGGTGGAACATCATCGCCAGTTCTGCCGCCGACATCTCTTCCGGGTCGGCGAAGAAGCTGCGCGAGAACACCCCGAACGCAAGGTGACGGGCCGGCTCGGGAAAGTTGATGCGCCGCAGGAACTCCGCGGCGGGCACCTCGTCGAGCTGCTCGTAGATTCCGGGGACACTGACCGTCATCAACGGAAGCGCCGCAACAGCGTTGAGCGAGAACAGGTCTCGCAACCGGAAAGTCGGACTCCGACCGACGAACGCGAACGCATTCAACCCCGGTGTCGACGGCAATCCCTTGAATCCGTCCACGCGGCCGGAGCCGTCGATCAGCGGGTAATCCTCCACCTCGTGCAACCGGGACAGGTCAGGATCGGTTCGCCGCAACAGGTTCCGGAGGTTGTAGTACTGGCGGAAGAACGCGTGGAACCCGCGGCTCATCGTCGCAGGCGACCCGTCGTCCAGAACAGTCGACCAACCGCCGACCCGGCCACCCAGGTACGACTCCTTCTCGAACACCGTGACGGAGACGCCGCGTTCCGCCAGCGCTGTTGCCGCCGACAACCCGGCGATACCGCCGCCGATCACCGCGACGCGCGGCACCGACGCCAACGACGCAGCAGACGGATATCCGTCCGGCCCTTCGTGTACGACGCGTCTGCGGTCGTTCATACGATCTCCGACGGCCGTGCCCCGAGGAACGTGTGTACGATGCCGTTCTGCCATCCGGTCATCGTCTCGGTGCCGAGGCCGGTGAACCCGGCGCGCTGCATGCGCCGCGTGAATTCGGTTGCGCCGTCGAACGTCACGACACTGCGCCACAGATGCTTGTACAGCGTGGCATCCCTAGTCGCGAGATACCCCAGCGGAATGATCACCGCCCAGCACACCAGCGACCACAACGCCTGCGCACGACGGGAATCGCGCACCGAGTACTCGTGGAACGCGATCGATGCACCCGGTTTCAGCAAGGACCACAACGACTTCAGTTCCGTGTCCGGGTCGTCGACGTTCCGGATCAGGTACGCGGCGAGGATACCGTCGAACGGCCCGTCGACCCCGTTCTCGTGCAGGTCCTCCACCCGCGAGTGCACGAACGTGACGTTGGGTGGCCACTGCTTGCTCCGCGCGACTTCGAGCATCTCCGACGACGCATCGGCCGCGATGATCGTGGCGTGCGGCGCAGCTTTCAACAGCGCAGCCGTGGATGCGCCTGTGCCACAGCCTATGTCGAGCAAGGTAAGCCCGTCGCCCAGCCCGGGCAGCCGTAGTCGCTCGGCGGACTTGGCGAGGTGCTCGTGATAGCCGGGGTTGGCGCCGACGAGCCTGTCGTACGCCCGCGCGCCGACGTCGAACGCGCCTGGAACTTGCTCTCTGGGTAGACCGCGCTCGCCGACGCTCACCAGCCGCCACCGTTCACGACGCGGGCGGAAGGCCCACCGTCGATGGAGACGACGTCTCCTTGATGAAGCTGCCTGCCGCGTCGCACATCGACTTCCCCGTTGACGCTGACCAGGCCGTCGGCGATGATTTCCTTCGCCTCGGACCCGGACTCGATGAGATTCGCGAGCTTCAGGAATTGCCCGAGCCGGATCGACTCGTCACGGATAGGGACATCTACTGCGTCGGCCATTCCTCCATCTTGTACTACGAGGCAGAAAATCTCCGCAAACGCAGACTGTTACTGACCACGAACACCGAAGAGAAGGCCATCGCCGCCCCCGCGAGCATCGGATTCAGCAGGCCCGCTGCCGCGAGCGGAATCGCTGCGACGTTGTACGCGAACGCCCAGAACAGGTTGCCCTTGATGGTCGTCAACGTGCGCCGCGACAACCGAATGGCGTCGCCGACGGCCCGTAGATCCCCACGCACGAGCGTCAAGTCGCTCGCTTCGATCGCGACGTCGGTGCCCGTCCCCATCGACAAGCCGAGATCGGCCGTGGCCAAGGCGGCCGCGTCGTTGACGCCGTCGCCCACCATCGCGACGACCTTGCCCTCGGACTGAAGCCGAGCAACCGCGTCGACCTTTCCTTCCGGCATGACGCCCGCGATGACGTGGTCGATTCCGACCTCGGCGGCGATCTTCTTCGCCGCCGCTTCGTTGTCGCCGGTCAGCATGACGGGCGTCAGGCCGAGTTCACGTAGTTCGGCGACGGCCTGTGTCGACGTGGGTTTGATCGCGTCGGCGACGACGAGAACGCCGCGTGCCGTGCCGTCCCACCCGATCGCGACCGCGGTACGGCCGTCGTGTTCGGCGTCGGCCATCGCCATCTCGAGCTCCGGTGGGAGCGGCTGAGCCCACTCCGTCAGCAGCGCAGCACGTCCCAGCACGACGGCTCGGCCGTCGACGATTCCGGTGACCCCCGCGCCCGCCACGTTCGAGAACTCGTCGACGGGCCACTTGTTCTCGGCCGCACCGGCTATCGCACGCGCGATCGGATGCTCGGAGCCCGCCTCGATCGAACCGGCAACGCGCAGAACCTCGTCGGCATCCTCGCCGGGCGCGGCATGGACGGCGAGCAGCGTCATGACGCCGGTGGTGACGGTTCCGGTCTTGTCGAGCACGACGGTGTCGATGCGACGCGTCGACTCGAGCATCTCGGGGCCCTTGATCAGAATGCCGAGCTGCGCGGCCCGTCCGGTGCCGACCATCAAGGCTGTCGGCGTCGCCAACCCCAGTGCGCACGGGCACGCGATGATGAGCACCGCCACCGCGGCCGTGAAGGCAGCGGCGACGGAACCGCCTGTGCCGAGCCAGAACCCGAGCGTTCCCACCGAGATGGCGATGACGATCGGCACGAAGACACCGGAAATCCGGTCGGCGAGCTTCTGCGCCTGCGCTTTTCCGGTCTGTGCGTCCTCGACGAGCTTGGCCATCTGCGCGAGCTGGGTGTCCGTTCCGATCCGCGTCGCCCGGACGACGAGCTTGCCGCCGACGTTGACCGTCGCACCGACCACGGTGTCGCCCACGGCTACCTCGACGGGCACGGATTCACCGGTGAGCATCGACGCGTCGACCGCGGACGCACCGGAATCGACGACGCCGTCCGTCGCGATCTTCTCTCCTGGTCGCACGAGGAACAGGTCTCCGACGGCGAGATCGGCCACGGGAACCTGATGTTCGACGCCGTCGCGCAGCACCGTCACGTCCTTGGCACCGAGATCGAGCAACGCCCGCAGCGCCGCCCCGGCCCGACGCTTGGACCGCGACTCGAAGTAGCGACCCGCCAGGATGAACGTCGTGACGCCTGCCGCGGCCTCGAAGTAGATGTTCGACGACCCGTCCATTCGCGCGATCGTCAGCTCGAACGGGTGCTTCATGCCCGGCGTGCCCGCGGTTCCGAAGAACAGCGCGTACACCGACCAGCCGAGCGCGGCGAGCGTGCCCATCGAGACGAGCGTGTCCATCGTCGACGTGCCGTGCCGCAGATTGGTCCACGCAGCCTTGTGGAACGGCCACGCACCCCACACGACGACGGGTGCAGCCAACGTCAGCGACAACCACTGCCAGTTCGTGAACTGCAGCGCAGGCACCATCGCCATGGCGATCACCGGGACCGACAGAACCGCCGAGACCAGCAATCGCTGTTTCAGCGGATCCGTTTCCGGAGCCTCCTCGGGTTCCGCGGCCGGGAGCGTCGCGGTGTACCCCGCGGCCTCGACGGCCTTGATCAGGTCCTCGGCGGGGACGCCGTCACTCGTGACGCGCGCCTTCTCGGTGGCGTAGTTGACCGTCGCGGTGACGCCGTCGAGTTTGTTGAGTTTGCGTTCGATCCGATTGGCGCACGACGCACACGTCATGCCGCCCAGAACCAACTCGACCTGGGTCATTCCTCCCGCCATTCTTTCACTGGCCATCGACTACCTGCGCATGTTCGTGCTGAGCCGGAGCTTCTCCGACCGGTCCGACGGCGGTACCGAGTGCGTAAGTTGCGAAGAACACCAATGTAATTCCGACTACGTACCCCGCGAGCTTCACCGTCATGTTCATCACTCCGTTCTACCATACCCCCCTAGGGTATGGGTCCACGAAGTTCCCGACGCCCTGTAACGCGAATGACAGGAGAGACGAATTCCGTGTAGCCCGCCCGCGCCGCACGCCCCTCGGATGCAGCGCGACGAACTGATTGGGATGGAACATGGGTATTCGCTCGCCTCGCAAGACCCGACGGCTGATCACCAGCGCCGTCGCCTTCGTGTCCCTGGGAGCCCTGGCCGTCGGTGCAGCGGTTCTCACCACCGACACGCTGTCGTCGTCCGATGCCGAGGTAGAACTCGCGTCGACCGCGACCTGCTACGACATGGTCAGCATCGCGATCGGTGGACGCGGCGACACTCCGAGCAACAGCGCGACGAAATTTCTGACGACGCCCGACGGCACCGCCCTCCCGGCCGCGCTCGCAGGCGATTTCGAGAGCGATTGGATCGACCAGATGGTCGGCGCTCCGAACGACGCCGTGAAGCAGGGTTCGTACGCAGCCGTGTACATCGATTACCCGGCTAACCTCGCCACCTACGAGACCGCCGTCGACACCGGTGTCCAGAACGCCCAGACCGTCATGAAGGCCATCGTCGCCTCCTGCCCGAAGACGCGCTTCGCGATCGTCGGCTACAGCGAGGGCGCCGACGTCACCCGTCGTACCGCGATGGAGATCGGCAACCAGGTCGCCGACGACAACGGCAAGTACGGCATCGTGGACCCGTCGCAGGTCGTCGGCGTCGTGATTCTGGCCGACGCGGGGCGCGAGGACGGCGACAATCCGTTCCCCGGCTCGAAGACCGGCACCAACCCGGACAACTTCGACACCAAGTACCAGAACAACGCATCGGGCCCCGCAGGCGCGGGCGCGCTGCCCGGCACGGCAGGCAGCTTCGGAGCGCTCGACGGCAAGGTCGCGTCGTTCTGCTCGCAGAAGGACCTGACCTGCGCGATGCCGCAGAACACGTCGCTGCTGCACCTGGCCGCCAACGTCGGCCGCCAACTCGACGTCGACGCCATCCAGCGCGACAACACGGTCACCCCTGCCACCGGCGCCGACATGGCCATGGTCATCGGACGCATCGCCGGGCTGGCCTTCATGGACATCGCGTCGCAGGACAACTGGCTCGCCGGTGACGAGACCTTCCTCCAGGTTCTGATCAAGGTCTCCGAGCCCGGGTACACACCTCCGGACCCGACCACCAAGGTATCCGCGAAGACGGACACCGAGGAAGGAACGGACCCGACCGAGGAGCCGTTGCCCGCAGACAAGGCCGTCAACCTGGCCTACCTGCCGTCGAAGATCGTCAAGGAGATCGTCGGCCTCATCGGATCGAACACCGACACCGTCCCCGTTCTGATGAACGACCCGTACGGTCAGACGCTCGGCCCGGGCTCGGGAGCGCACTTCGACTACTGGCGTGACGCGGACGCGTCGAACGGGCGCCCGCTGACGTCGGCACAGTACGCCGCGGCGTGGCTGACCCAGCTCGCCAAGGATGCCGAGGCGGGCAAGCCGATCAAGTCGGCCGAGGTTCAGCAGAAGGCTCTCCTGGTCGCGCAGTCGGCAACCCCGGCTCCGACGACGACATCCGCTGCACCGGTCGCGTCCGGCGCCTCGGTTCAGCCTGTCGCACCGGCCGCGCCTGCCCCTCTCGCAGCAGTTCCTGCTGCTCCCGCCGAGGTCGCTCCCGCCGCCCCGGTCGAGGGTGCCCCGGCTCCTGGTCTCCCCGTCGAGAGCGCTCCGGCCGTTGTCACGGAGACCCCGGCCGCCCCGTCGACGACGGAAGCACCGGTCACCACATCGGTCGCACCGACCACGACGGCGACGCCGACACCCTGACGGTCGCACCCCTCGGCCCCCAATCCGTACTCGGGTTGGGGGCCGATCTGCGCTCCGGGCGTGGAACGATGCGGGGGTGACACCGGAACGTGCGGAAGAACAGCGCTTGCGCGACATCACCGCCATGCGACGCGTTCGCGACCGGATCGACCGCGAGTACGCGAAACCTCTCGACGTCGACGCACTCGCGCGCGGTGCGCACATGTCCGCCGGTCATCTGAGTCGCGAATTCCGCCGCGTCTACGGCGAATCCCCGTACTCGTACCTGATGACGCGACGGATCGAGCGGGCGATGACGCTGCTGAGGCGCGGGGACATGAGTGTCACCGAGATCTGCTTCGCCGTCGGCTCGTCGTCGCTCGGCACGTTCAGTACCCGGTTCACGGAGCTGGTCGGCGTGCCGCCGAGCGTCTATCGACGCGACCACTCACAGCACGGCGAGGGCATTCCGCCGTGCCTGGCCAAACAGGTGACGAGACCGGTCAGGAATCGAGAAGCGCGGCAGCAGTAGCCCCTTTAGCGTGATGGACATGAACATCACCATTCACTACGCGTTCCTCCCGCACACCGATGCCGACGCGGCACTGGGCTTCTACCGCGACACACTGGGTTTCGAGGTCCGCAAGGACGTCGGCTACGAAGACATGCGGTGGATCACCGTCGGGCCCGTCGGACAGCCGGGCACCTCGATCGTGCTTCACCCGCCTGCCGTCGACCCCGGAATCACCGACGACGAGCGTCGCACCATTCTCGACCTCATCGCCAAGGGTTCGTACGGCGCCGTGACGCTGGCCACCGACGACCTGGACGGTCTTTTCGAGCGTCTGCAGGCGGCGGGGGCGGACGTACTGCAGGAACCGATCGATCAGGACTACGGCGTGCGCGACTGCGCCTTCCGCGATCCCGCGGGCAACCTGATTCGCGTCAACCAGCTCTGATGCGTTGACAGGCAAGTCATCGCTTGCCTATGGTGAGGGCGTGACCGAACAGCCGGACGACTCCGAACTGTTCAAGGCGCTCGCAGACCCGACTCGCCGAATCATCCTCGACGAGCTGGTGGAGCGCGACGGTCAGACATTGTTCGAACTGTGCACGAGATTGATCATGAATCACGGCAATTCGTCGTCGCGGCAAGCAGTTTCGCAGCATCTCGACGTCCTGGCCTCGGCGCAGCTGGTCCGCGCCGAGCGTCAGGGCCGCTACAAGTTCCTCTATGTCGACACACGCCCACTCGCCCGGATCCAGCAACGCTGGCCCATCGCTCAGGAGTTCACGTGAAGATCTACATCTCGTCCCTGTTCGTCCCCGACCAGGACAAGGCACTCGAGTTCTACACCACGACACTGGGTTTCGTCGTCAAGCACGAGATCCCGCTCGGTGAGCACAAATGGCTCACCATCGTCAGCGCCGAGAATCCGGACGGGCCGGAAGTGTCCCTCGAGCCCGACGTGCACCCGGCCGTGAAGCCGTTCAAGACCGCGTTGATGGAAGACGGCATTCCGGCGACGTCGTTCATGGTCGACGACGTGAACGCCGAGTACGAGCGGCTCACGAAGCTCGGCGTCGTGTTCACGCAGCAGCCCACCGAGATGGGCTCGATGACCCTCGCGACGTTCGACGACACCTGCGGCAATCTGATCCAGATCGTCAGCGGCGCAGAGTAGGCGCGAGGGCATCGGCGGTCAGGATCGGACGCGTCGCTCCGACGACAGATCCAAGGCGATGTCGGCGATCAGATCCTCCTGACCTCCCACGAGTCCCCGCTCACCGACAGCGAGCAGAATCGAGCGCGTGTCCAATCCGTACTGCGCGGCAGCGGATTCGGCGTGCCGGAGGAAGCTCGAGTAGACGCCCGCATAGCCCAGGGTGAGCGTCTCGCGATCGACCTGCACCGGTCGATCCTGAAGAGGACGCACGATGTCGTCGGCCGCATCCTGCAACCCGAACAGGTCGCAGCTGTGCTTCCACCCGTACAGATCTGCGACGGCCACGAACGGCTCGAGCGGGCAGTTACCGGCGCCTGCGCCGTGCCCGGCCAGCGACGCGTCGACACGCGTCACGCCTTCCTCCACGGCCACAACGGAATTGGCCACGGACAACGACAGGTTCTGGTGAGCGTGAATTCCGATCTGCGTCTCGGGATCGAGCACGTCCCGATAGGCGCGCACGCGGTCGCGCACCCCATCCATGGTCAGACGCCCACCCGAGTCGGTGACGTAGACGCACTGGGCGCCGTAGGACTCCATCTTCTTCGCCTGCTCCGCGAGAAGAGCCGGCTCCGCGAGATGGGACATCATCAGGAACCCGGAGACGTCCATGCCGAGTTCTCGTGCCGTCGAAATATGCTGCGCGGACACGTCCGCCTCGGTGCAATGGGTCGCGACGCGGACCGACGTCACTCCCATCTCGAACGCCCGCTTCAGCTCCTTGACCGTCCCGACACCGGGAAGCAACAGCGTCGTGAGCCGGGCCCGATGAACCTGTGCCGCAGCAGCTTCGATCCATTCCCAGTCGGTGTTGCTGCCGGGGCCGTACGTGAGGCTGTGGCCTGCAAGGCCGTCCCCGTGCGTCACCTCGATGGCGTCGACGCCTGCACGGTCCAGCGCGCCCGCGATTCGCCCCACGTTCTCGGGGCTGATGCGATGCCGCAACGCGTGCATACCGTCGCGCAGCGTCACGTCCTGGATGTACAACGCCGCGCCGTCGGGCACGGTCGAACGGTTGTCGGTCGAGATGCTCATCGTGCTGCCACCTTTGCCCTGTCGCCCGCGATCGTCTCCGCGACCTGCAGTGCCGCCGACGTCATGATGTCGAGATTTCCCGCGTATGCCGGGAGGTAGTGTGCAGCCCCCTCGACCTCGAGAAAGACCGAGACCTTCCACAGCCCTGGGCCCTTGTCGACGCCACCGGTCAGCGTGGTCATCGAGTCGCCGTCGTCCACACGAGTGAACTGCACGTCCTGCTTGAGGCGATATCCCGGTACGTAGGCCGACACGGTGTCGATCATGTCGAGGATCGACCGGCGGATCGCATCCTGGTCCGGATCGGACACCAGTGCCAGGACGGTGTCTCGCATGATGAGAGGCGGATCTGCCGGGTTCAACACGATGATGGCCTTGCCGTGTGCCGCACCGCCCACCTGTTCGATCGCGGCGGCCGTCGTCTCGGTGAACTCGTCGATGTTGGCCCGCGTACCGGGACCTGCGGATTTCGACGCGATCGACGCGACGATCTCCGCGTAGTGGACCGGGGTGACGGACGAGATCGCTGCCACGACGGGGATGGTCGCCTGTCCGCCGCACGTCACCATGTTGACCACCGGCGCGTCGAGGTGTTCGTCCAGGTTGACCGCGGGGACGACGAACGGGCCGATCGCGGCGGGCGTCAGGTCGATCAGGCGTTTGCCGTACGGACGCAACGCCTCCTCGTTCGCCTTGTGGGCGGCAGCCGACGTGGAGTCGAAGACGATCTCGATGTCGTCGAAGTCCGGGTGTTCGATCAGACCCTGTACGCCGGTGGCGACGGTGTCGATGCCCATCCGGGCGGCGCGGGCGAGGCCGTCGGATGCCGGGTCGATTCCGACGAGGACGGCGATCTCGACGTTCTTCGCGATCCGCTTCAATTTGATGACCAGATCGGTTCCGATGTTTCCGGAACCGATGACTGCGGCCTTCGTGGTGGCCATGGTGCTACCTGTCCTCTTCCGGTCGATGCGTGAATGTGGCTGTGGCGGTGCCGATTCCCGAGATCGTCGTCGTGTACGTGCTTCCCGGTGCGACGGGGACCATCGGGCCGAGCGCTCCGGTCAGCACGATGTCGCCTGCGCGGAGCGGGGCACCGAACTCGATGCAGGTGTTCGCCAACCACACCAGTGCGTTCCACGGACTGCCCAAGCAGTCCGAACCACGACCGGTGGACACCTCGACTCCGTCCGCGGTCAGCGTCATCGCGACCGAGGCGAGATCTGGTGCATCGACACGTGGCACCGAATCGCCGAGCACGAACAGGCCGGACGACGCGTTGTCCGCCACCGTGTCGGCCAGCGAGATGTCCCAGTCTGCAATTCGGCTGTCGACGATCTCGAAGGCCGCGAACACGGTCGAGACCACATCGGGCGCCCGTTCTGCGGTCAACTCTTCGGTGACGTCGACATCGAGGATCACGGCGATCTCCGCCTCGATCTTCGGTTGCAGAACACGGGTGATGTCGAGCGGGCCCGCTCCCGTGCAGTCCATGTCGTCGAGCAACACTCCGAAATCGGGTCGGTCGACGCCGAGTTGACGCTGGACGGCGGGCGACGTCAACCCGATCTTGCGACCCACGACAGTCCGCCCCGACGCGAGCAGCGCATCGATGTTGCGTGACTGAATCCGGTACGCGGACGCGATGTCGTCGCGGCCGATGAGATCACGCACCGGTGAACACGGCTGCCTGGTGCGCGCCGCTGCGGCGAGACGATCCGCGGCTTCGCCGATCGTGTGTGGCTCCAACGTTGTCATGAGGCACAGAGTAGGAACGGCGACGGTCACTGCATACGAGATCGGTCCGGTCAGCGGTCCCGCACCGTTCGCACGACAACCGATGCGCATCTAGTGTCGACGACATCCAGCAACCGCGACGATCGGAGAGATCCACCTTGAGTGACAACGACATCCGAGTTGTCGAGCTGTCGGGGCCCTTCGTGCGGTCCGCCGGGCGGATGCTGGTCGGAATCGGCTGCGACGTCGTACTCGTCGAGCCACCGGAGGGTGACGATACGCGTCGCGACCTCGACGGGTGCACGTTCGCGCACTGGCACGCGGGTAAGCGATCGGTCGTCGTCGAGACGGGCACCGCGAGCGGGTCGACGTCACTGACCACTCTGCTGCAGTGGGCCGACATCGTGCTCGACGGAAGGCAGCCCGGCGCAACGCCTTTGCCCGACGTCGACGGTCTCGTCCGCGTCCGCGTCACCCCGTTCGGCAGCGACGGCGTCCACAGTGGTTGGGAGGGAACGGATCTGACCGTCGCCGCACGCGGCGGCGCCATGGCACAGGTCGGGGATCCGGACGGACCCCCGTTGCTTTTGCCCGAGGGTCAAGCCGAACAACTCGCCGGCGTCAACGCTGCCATCGGCGCTCTGCTCGGCCTGTCGGCCCGACGTCGCGGACACGGCGGGCAGGACATCGACATCTCGGCACAGGAATGCGTCGCGGCGGCGCTCGAAGCAGGAACGCTGGCGTACCTGCACGAAGACCGAGTTCCACCGCGTCCGGGCCGTGTGCATCCTCTCGTGCCGCACGGCTTGTTCGACGCCGCGGACGGACACCTCGGAGGAGGCCTAGGCGGCAGCCCGCGCATGTGGGACAACCTCGTCGCATGGCTCACCGAGATGGGTGTGGAGGAGGATCTGGGCGATCCGAAGTGGGCCGACGCCCGCACCCGAAAGTCGGGGCAGCAGCACATCTTCGACGTCCTGAACCGCATTCTCTCGTCGTGGACGAAGGAAGAGTTCGCCGCCGCGGCCCAGGACCACCGACTGCCGTGGGCGGCCGTGGACAGGCCGGACGAAACGATCCGCAACCCTCAACTCAACGATCGCGACTTCTTCGTCGATCTGGAACGTGAGACGGGAACCGTGCGCGACCTCGGCTTCGGCTTCGCGTTCCCCGAGGGCCGTCGGCCGACGCGTCTGGACGTGCAGGCGCTGGGAGCGGATCAACAGCTGCTGACGTCGTTGCCCGATGTACGGCTCCCCGCCCACAGCAGCGAACAGGCCGGTCCGCTCGCGCTGTCCGGGATACGCGTGCTCGATCTGACCTGGGTTCTCGCGGGTCCGTACTGCACGCGCATTCTGGCCGACCACGGCGCGGAGGTGATCAAGGTCGAGTCGCTCGGACGACCGGACCCGACGCGCTTCGCCCCGTTCATGCACCTGTCGCGGGACGGCGGCGACGACCCGAACACCAGCGGCTACTTCAACGACGTCAACCGCAACAAACGCAGCATCACACTCGACACCAGATCGCCGGAAGGGCTTGCGGTCCTGCGGGATCTGATCGCCACGTGCGACGTCGTCGTCGAGAACTTCAGTTCGTCGGTGATGGAACGGATGGGCCTCGGTTACGCCGAACTCGACAGCATTCGCCCGGGTATCGTCTACACCTCCATGTCCGGCATGGGCCATACCGGACCTCGCAAGGACTGGGTCTCGTACGCCGACATCGTCTCTGCCAGCAGCGGTCTCACGGCCCTGACCGGCTGGTCCGTCGACGACGTCGTCGGAGTCATCTACGGCCACGGTGACATCGTCGCCGGGTTGCAGGCGGCGTTGGCGACGCTCGCGGCTCTCGAACATCGCAGCCGCACCGGCCGCGGGCAACACATCGACCTCTCGCAACTCGAAGCGATGGCGTCGCACATGGGTACGTCGGTCGTCAGCGCCAACGGCGCGGGCATCACTCCGACCCCGATCGGCAACGCGCACAGACTGTATGCGCCGCACGGGGTGTATCGATGCCTCGGCGCCGACTCGTGGTGCGCCGTGGCGGTACGCGATCATGCCGAGTGGGCGGCCCTGTGCCGTGTCGTGGGCCGAACCGACTGGGTCGACGACCCCCTTCTGCAGACGGCCGATGCTCGACGCGCCCGAGACAAGGACATACGCGATGCCGTGGAGGCCTGGACCCGCGTACGTCCGGTCGCAGTGGTTCAGGACGCGCTGCAGCAGGCGGGCGTGCCCGCGGGCGCGGTGCAGAACGGCAGGGATCTCGTGGAACACGATGTGCACCTGCGTGATCGACAGTTCTACGTCCCCGTCGACCATCCCGTGGCGGGCACCTTCCTGCACGAGGGAACGCCCATCCGTATGTCGTCCACCAGGGGCGGTGTTCGTCGCCCCGCCCCCGTTCTCGGATCCGACACCGACGACGTGTTGAGCACGATCCTCGGCTACACGCCCGACCAGATCGCATCCCTACGGTCCGCACAGACACTGCGCTGACCACCCCGCACACTATTTCAGGAGGCCACATGCGCGCCGCGCTACTGCACACCTACGGCGAGAGCCCCGTCGTCGAGGACATCGATGTACCGGTGCGGGAACCGGGTCGTTCCCTCGTTCGGGTCGACGCGGCCGCCCTCGGCCATCTCGACCTCACCGTCGCCAGCGGCACGTTCGGGGTCAAGCCCACGCTGCCGCACATCGGCGGCACGGACGGGTCCGGCACCGTGGTGGAGTCCGACACCTTGCCCATCGGCTCACGAGTCCTCGTGCGCGGCAAAGGGATCGGACTGTTCAAGAACGGCTGCTGGGCCGACTACGTCGTCGTCGACGACCGCGCTCTCACTCCGGTGAACGCCGAGCTCGATCCAGCCGTCGCCGCGACCTTCTTCCTGCCGAGCACCACCGGATACGTATCGGTCAACGACGTGGCTCGGGTCGCGCCGGGTGAACGCGTCGTCGTCTCCGGCGCGTCCGGCGCCGTCGGCGCGATGGCCGCACAGTTCGCGCTGCTGGCCGGAGCGGCCGAGGTCATCGGGGTCGTACCGCGCGAGGACCAGGTCGAGTTGGTGCCCGCAGGCGTACGGCCGGTGGTGGGGCGCGGGGACACGTTGCTCGAGGCGCTCGGATCGGAGCCCGTCGCCGACGTATTGATCGACACCCTGGGCGGCGACGTACTCGCGCCGCTACTGCGGACGGTGGTGCCGGGTGGTCGGGCCGCGCTGATCGGCTACACCCTGGGTACGGAACTGACCGTCGATCTGCCGAACTGGTTGCTCAGCGACGTGTCGCTGCTTCCGGTCAACATGATGCGCAAGACCGATCGACAGGCCGAACTCGCACCTGTCATGATCGACCGACTGCTGTCCGGTGATCTGGTCCTGACCGTCCAGCGATTCGATCTGGAAGACATCGCCGACGCTCTGATCGCACTGCGGGAAGGCAAAGTGGCCGGCCGGGCAGTGGTCGTTCCCGGGCTCCGGAATCGCTGAACCCTTGGATCGACGCGTGAGAACCATACCGGCGCTGATCGCGGCGCGCGCTGCCGAGCGTCCCGACGCATCGGCGCTTCGCGGGTCCGGTACGACGCGCTCGTACGGACTCCTCGCGGAGCGCGTCGCGTCGATGGGCGGCGCCTTACTGGATCACGGCGTGGTGCAGGGTGATTCGGTCCTCGTGCTGTCGTCGAACCGCATCGAGATGGTCGAGGCCATGCTGGGGTGCGTCTGGATCGGCGCAGTAGCCGTTCCCGTCAACCCCGAGTTGCGAGGCGACGGGTTGACCTTCGTCCTCGCAGCCTCGGGGGCACGCCACGTGTTCACCGAACCCGTCCATACGCAGCGGATTCGATCCGCCGGTTTCCGAGGGGCCCTGTGGGAGTTCGGTTCCGACGCGCCCTCACCCGAGACCGGCCGATCGGTTCCCGCCGCGGACGTCGATTCGCTCGACACCGCCATGGTGCTGTTCACGTCGGGAACCACCGGACCTCCCAAGGGCGTGCGGTGTCCACACGCGCAGTTCGTGTACTGGGGACTCGGTGTCGGTGACGCGCTCGCGGTGACACAGGACGACGTGCTGTACAACTGCTTGCCGTTCTTCCACACCAACGCGATCAACGCCATGTTCCAGGCCTTCGTCGCGGGTGCGACGTTCGTTCTGGGACAACGGTTCTCCGCCCGTGCCCATTGGGCCGACGTCGCCGACGCGCAGGCGACGGTGACCTATCTCCTCGGCGCGATGGTCGCCATGTTGTCGTCGCTACCGCCATCCGAGGCCGACCGCGCACATTCCGTCACCCGATCGCTCGCGCCGGCGACGCCGCCGCACCTGTACACCCTGTTCCGGGAACGGTTCGGCGTGGACCTGATCGACGGGTTCGGATCGACGGAAACCAATCTCGTGCTCGGAAACGACTGGGCGAC
Source organism: Rhodococcus sp. BP-261 (assembly GCF_019835205.1). Classification (NCBI taxonomy): domain Bacteria; kingdom Bacillati; phylum Actinomycetota; class Actinomycetes; order Mycobacteriales; family Nocardiaceae; genus Rhodococcus; species Rhodococcus sp. BP-261. The sequence goes on from NZ_JABUCO010000007.1 coordinate 62,834, forward strand.
AGCCCGCCCGGGCTACCTGGGCACCGTACGTCCCGGATACGACGCGGTCGTGCTCGACGCCGACAACGCTGTCGCCGACGGCAATCCGGGCGAACTGGTCGTGCGTACTCACCTGCCCGGCGCCTTCGCGACCGGGTATCTGGGCGAGCCGATTCCCGCGACGGACTCCTGGCGTCGTACCGGCGACAGGGTCGTCCGTGAACCCGACGGCTGGTTCCGCTTCGTGGACCGCATCAAGGACGTCATTCGTCGACGAGGAGAGAACGTGTCGTCCGTCGAGGTCGAAACGGTTCTCGGCCGGCATCCGGCCGTCGCACAGGTGGTGGCGTTTCCTGTCCCGTCGTCGCTGGCCGAGGACGACATCATGGTGGCCGTCGTTCCTCGGACCGGGCACGTCGTCGATCCGCTCGACCTGCTGCGCCGGTCGGAACCGCATCTGCCGTACTTCGCACTGCCCCGTTACGTCGACGTCGTGGACGAGCTGCCACTGACCGACACGGGCAAGGTGCGGAAAGCCGAATTGTCCGGCCGTGGGGTCGGACCGAACACCTGGGATGCCGAACGCTACGGGTACGTACCGACGCGGGTGGTCACCGACCGCACCCGTTGAACGAGCACACCGTCGGGTGGCACGTCGACTCGCGATTCGCGAGGCCGTCGGGTCGGTGGCACTTCATCGCCTGCAGCGTGCGGGAGATCCCCATGCCCGCGGTGCGCAGTGCACCGGTGACGCGACTGACGTTCAACCGAGAGGTCGGTGCCGTCACCGACAGCGCGCCTGCCAGGACGTCGTGGCCGCTGAACACCGGCACCGCGACACTCATGTACCCCAGCCGCGTCTCCTCGACCTCGACAGCGAGCTTGTCGCGTCGCATCCGCTCGAGTTGGTGCGCCAGTACCGACACCGACATCGTCGTACGTGCCGTCAGCGCGGTGAAGCCCTGGGCCGCGACCTCGTCGAACACCGAGCGAGGCGAGAAGGCCATGATGATCTTGCCGGTGGCCGTGCAGTACAGCGGCAATCGACCGGCGACGCGGGAGTTCTCGTTCAGTCCCCGGTGCCCGACGATCTTCTCGATGTAGAGAACGTCGAGGCCCTCGCGAACCGCGAAGTGCACGGTCTCCTGCGTGGCGAGCAGGAGATCCTCCATGTACGGCAGAGCGGCGTCGCGCAGGATCCGCTGCCGCGGTACGAGCTGACCGAGTTCGAAGAGCCGGAGGCCGAGTCGGTATTTCGTTCCCGCACGCTCGAGCAGTCCCCACTCGACCAGCTCACCCGCCAACCGATGCACACTCGCCTTCGCCACACCGCTGCGGCGGGTGAGCTCGGTCAAGGACAGATCGGCGTTCTCGCGGTCGAACGCGTCGAGGATGAGTCGCGCTTTCCCCAGGACGGACGCAAGATCCGCCGAAGGAGCAGACGGCGCGGACGGGCGTGCATCGATGCGCAGCAGCGGAGCCGACGAAGGACCTGGGGATGCGGGAACTGCGGAACTCATTCTTCACCTCGTGTTCGACTGTTGGCTTCCCCCGACAGAACGTTAAGGGTTTTCGGCCGGCTCGGTCACCGAAACGGGTTCATTGGGCGAACTGGACTCATGTTCGTTACATGCCGAGCCGTTTCGTCCGGTTCCGGTCAGGCTTCCTCGAATTCGTCGACGATGGGAGTGTCGACACCGATCGGCCCGATCTTCGCGGCACCGCCCGGCGTTCCGACCGGTTCGGATCTTCCGTCCAGCACCTCGAGGAAGAACCGCTTGTTGTCCTCGCGGAACTCCGGATCCGCCTTGCGGTCGACCGTGATGGCCTCGACCGGGCACGCCAATTCGCATGCCCCGCAATCGATGCACTCGGCCGGGTTGATGTACAGCTTGCGATTGCCCTCGTAGATGCAATCGACCGGGCATTCTTCCATGCACGATCGATCCATGTAATCGATGCACGCTTCTCCGATGACGAACGGCATGACGTCAGTTCTCCTGCTCTGTGGAATGACCCGGGAAGATTTCCGCGTCGGGGTCGAGGACGGCGGCCGCGTTGTTGACGGCGGTGGCGGCTTCACCGAAACCGACGGCGATCAGCCGCACCTTGCCGGGGTAGTCGGTGATGTCGCCCGCTGCGTACACGCGCGGGGCCGTGGTCTGCATTCGGGTGTCGACGAGTACGTGCCGGTTCTCGATCGCGATGCCCCAGTCGTTCAGCGGACCGAGGTCGGCGGTGAAGCCGAGAGCCGCGATGACCGACTGCGCCGACAGGGTGTCCTGGTGACCTGCCTTGTGCGCGATGTCGACCTCGGAGATCCACTCCTCACCGCGCACCGCCGAGACGTCGGCGTTGACGACGACCTGCACCGAGCTGTCGAACACCTTGGCCACCGATGCCTTGTGCGCACGGAACTTGTCACGCCGGTGCACGAGAGTCACCGATTTCGCGATCGGCTCCAGATGGGCTGCCCAGTCGAACGCGCTGTCACCACCGCCCACGATGACGACGTCGCGATCGGCATGCGCGGACAGGTCGGGCACGAAGTAGCTCAGCCCGCGACCGAGGAAACCGTGCCCCTTCGGCAGAGGCCGCGGCGTGAACGCGCCGATGCCACCGCAGATGACGACTGCACCCGCGAAGATGGTGCGGTCCTTGTCCGTCGAGATCGCAACGGATCCGTCCGGAAGGTGCCGCAGATTCGATGCGCGCTCGCCCAGTACGTATTCGGGTGAGTACGGAGCAGCCTGCGCCAGAAGGCCGTCGATCAGGTCGCGTCCTTTCACCGACGGGAACCCTGCGATGTCGAGGATGGCCTTCTCCGGGTACATCGCGCTGATCTGCCCGCCGGGCTCGTCCAGTGCGTCGAGTACGGCGACCCGCAGTCCGCGGAATCCGGCGTAGTACGCGGCATACAGCCCGGCCGGGCCGGCGCCGATGATCAGAATGTCGACCGACAGGTCCACCGATGAAGTCATGATCGAACCGTAAACACAGTGCGGCGCAGAGGAAATGGAAACGGTTCGCTCACCGGAACACTCCCGCCGGCCCGTGCAATCGGCGGTGCACGACGAAAACCGGGTACGCGCGACAAGTCGTCGCGCGTACCCGGTGCTCGAAGTGCAGAACGAAATCAGTGACCGAAGATGTCGGGCTCCTCGGCCGCGATCTTCTGGATGATGGTCGAGTAGGCGAACCACCCCACCTTCTCGGTCCCCACGGCGTCGTACGTCGTGGCCGCGATCTTGTCGTACAACACCACTGGCGTTCCCGCCGCACGTGCCGCGAGCTCCGCCTGCATCGAGCGTTCCATCGACACGTACCACCAGACGGCCGACTCGACGGATTCCCCGACCGTGAGGTGGCCGTGATTGGTCAGGATGACCGCCTTCTTCGAACCCAGTGCGGCCGCGATCCGTTCGCCCTCCTCGTCGTCGAGAACCACACCGTGGTACTCCTCGTACATCGAGTGATCGTCGTAGAAAGCGCACGCGTCCTGCGTGATCGGTGAAAGCAGTTGGTGCAGCGACGAGAACGCCTTGCCCTGCAGGCCGTGTGCGTGGACCGCGCCGATCACGTCCGGGCGTGCGTGGTGGATCTTGGAGTGGATGACGAAGGCCGCCCGGTTCAGTGGCCCGGAACCGGACAGAATCGTTCCGTCCGACCCGACGTGCAGTAGTTCTTCGGGTCGCACCTGCGAGAAGTGTCGACCGAACGGGGCCGTCCAGAAGGTTTCCGGGTCCTCTGGGTCACGGGCCGTGATGTGGCCCGAGATTCCCTCGTCCAGTCCGAAGCGAGACAGGATTCGGTAGCCTCCGACCACCGCGACCTTGCGGCGGTGACGTTCCTGCTCGACAGTCAGACCTGTTGGGGCGCCGGGGATTCCGGCCTTCTCTGCGATGGTGGCGGTGTCGTTCGTCATTTCACTCCGTACTTTCCGAGGAACCTGGTGGAGACCGTTCGGAGAATGCGGTCGAAGAGGAATCCCATGATTCCCAACGTGATGATTCCGACGAAGGTCCAGTCGATGCGTCCGTAGTTACGAGCCTGCCAGATCATCGAGCCGATACCGGCGTTGGCGGCGACGATCTCGGCCGAGACGATCGTCAGGAAGCTGTTTCCCATCGCCAGACGCGCACCGGTCACGATTCCCGGGACGGTCGACGGCAACACGACCGTCTTCATGATCTGGAAGCGACCGGCACCGAGATTGGCCGCTGCCTGCAGCTTGTTGTCGCTGATCGCGACGGTCGCCGCGATCGTACTGACGGTCACGATGAACACCGACGTGTAGAAGATCAGAACGATCTTGGACGTCTCACCGATGCCGAACCAGACGACGGCGAGTGTCACGAACGCGATCGGTGGGATGAATCGGAAGAATTCGATGTACGGGTCGAGGAGTTGTCGAACGATGTCGATGCGGCCCATGAGAATTCCGACGGGGGCTCCGACCACGACGCCGAGTGCCCAGCCGATGAGAATTCGTCCCGCCGACGCCTGGATCGAGCTCCACAGGACGCCGCTGTCGGACAGTTCCTTGGCAGCGGACACCACTGCCGTGGGCGACGCCATCGTGGTCGGCCCGTACCACCATGCAAGGAAGGACCACACGGCCAGTCCGAGCACGACGGACGCCGACCAGAGGGCTGCCGTGCGGAGGACCGATCCGCTCATGGAGCGCGCTCGGCTTGCCTTCCGACGGCTGGGTGCTGATGCGGTCGCGGGACGACCGGCGACGACTGCGGTCACAGCTCGTCCTCCTCGATTCCTTGATTTCTCAGTGAGGCAACGACTTCGGCACGGATGTCGTCGCGAAGACGTTCGTAGAGATCCGCCACGGCCGGGTTCTTCCGGTCACGTGGGCGGGGCGCGTCGACGGTGTAGACGCTCTTGATGCGTGCACTCGGCCCTGCGCTCATGACCACGACCCGATCGGCGAGCGTGATCGCCTCGTCGATGTCGTGGGTCACGAACACGACGGTGCAGCCGGTGTTCCGCCAGATCGTGTCGAGTTCGGTCTGCAGCACCTCACGCGTCTGCGCGTCGAGGGCTCCGAAAGGCTCGTCCATCAGGACCAGGCGCGGCTGGTTGGCGAGAACGCGAGCGATCTGCACACGTTGCTTCATGCCGCCGGACAGCTGGGTCGGGTACTTGGCGCCTGCGTGACGGAGACCGACCATGGCCAGGTACTCGGCGGCGATCCGGGCCTGTTCGGCCTTGTCGGCCCCGCGCATCCGCGGACCGTAGGCCACGTTCTGGCTCACGGTCATCCACTCGAACAGAGCTTCCGAGCTCTGGAAGACCATGCCGGCGTGCGTGTTGTTGCCCTCGACGCGGACGTCGTTGCAGACCACCTCACCCTCGGCGGTGTCGACGAAACCGGCGAGTGCCGACAGCAAGGTCGACTTGCCGCATCCACTCGGTCCGAGCAGACAGACGAACTCGCCCGGTTGGATGTCGAGATCGATTCCGGACACGACCTCCAGCTCGCCGAAACGAATGGCTACATCGCGTACGTGAACCGGGACTCCCTCGATGGTGCTCGCGGTCATGCCTGCCCTCCTTCGGACCAGTCGACGAGAATCGACGCGTTCAGATCCGGCTGCGCGTTCATCGCTCCCACCTTCAGATAGAAGTCGACGACCGACTGTGCGTCCTCGATGCTCTTCTCGGTGAGGTCCTCGACGACGAAGTCGATCTCGTCGATCGCGGTCAGCGTCTGCTGCTCGTCGGAGTTGACCGCGGCCATCGTCGCCGCGGTGGCGGCTGCAGGGTCGGCTTCGACCTTCTCGGTAGCCTCCTGCAGGACGTCGCGCACGGTGCGTGCGGTCTCCTCGTTCGCGCTCAGCCAGGAGTCCGTCGTGATCGCCCAGTGGTGGTAGAACCAGTCGTAGTCACCGGTGGTCGCCACGACCTTGCCCGTTCCCTGGTCGAGGGCCGCCGTCGGCCACGGCTCCCAGAGCACGTAGCCGTCGATGTCACCTCGGCTCAGCAGAGCGGGCATGTCGGTCGGTGTCGCGGTGATCTCCTCGATCGAATCCGCGGCGATGCCGTTGGCCTCGAGGTACTTGTCCGTCGAGATCTGGCTGAGCCCGGGAACGATGCCCAGCTTCCTGATGGCCTGCGGGGAATCGACCCGGTTACGCAGAACCACCTTGATGTACTCCCCCGAGGTCTCGTAGGAGTACATCGCACGCAGCCCCGGGTTCTGCTGCAGCTGCGCGATCGTGGTGGTGTCCGAGCTACCGGCCATCTGAACCTGCCCGGTCGACAGCGCATCGACCGCTTCGCCGCCGCGCCCGAACTGGACCAGTTCGACGTCGAGTCCGGCGGCGTCGAACATGCCTTCGTCCTTCGCGAGGAAGAACGGTGCGTAGGACGCGTCGATGCCGACCGCGATGCGGATGCTCCCTCCCGCCGAGGTGGATTCCGCTGCCTCGGTCGCGGGACGGCTGCAGGCTCCGAGAAACAGTGCGGCCAGCGTCGCCGTCGCGAGAACACTCGTCGTTCCGAGCTTGAATCGTTGTGCCATGGGCTGAAGCTTTCCTTTGTGTGATCTGCGTCGCATACGCGGGCTCATGTCCGAAAACGTAATTGCGGTAGTCGTGAGCGCCCACCAACTGGGTCCACCGTGCGGACCGGGACGAACAACTTACGGCGACGCAACGTCCGGCCACCGGGCCGGAACGAGGACGCAACGCGGGCGAAACATTCCCCGCGCCGAGGTGAGAAGCCGATTATCGGGACGAGAGCGACGTCGGCTGCTGCCCGGCGACGCCGTTGACGACCCACAACGGGTCGTGGTCGCTCAGTACACGCTCGACGTTCCTGGCCACCATGTCGGCGATCGCACGCATTGCCGTCGAGGAACCGCCCGCCACATGAGGACTGAGCAGCACGTTGTCGAACTCGCGTAAGGGTGAGCCGTCAGGCAGCGGTTCGGTCTCGACGACGTCGAGCGCCGCGCCTCCCAGCCGGCCGCGCCGCAGAGCGTCGATCAGCGCGGCCTCGTCGACGACGCCTCCGCGCGCGACGTTCACCAGCACTGCGCCGTCGGGCATGGCGTCGAACTGTGCGCGACCGATTGCGCCCCTCGTGTCGTCCGTGAGCGGTACCGACAGCACGAGGACGTCCGACTCCGCGACGAGCACGTCGAGCGGTACGCGTTCGAAGTTCGCGTCCCGTTTGTCGCTCCGCGCGGCATAGCGCACCGTGCACCCGTACGCGCCGAACAACGACGCAGCGCGTCGCCCGACCTCACCGAAACCGACCACGCCGACGCGACACTCGGCCAGATCGCGGCAACCACGACGAACGATCGACTCCTGCGGCCACCGGCCCGCGCGGACTTCGGCATCGGCCCATCCGACGGATCGGTTCAGGTACGACGCGGCCGTGACGGCCCACTCGGCAACGGAACTAGCATTACCGCCCGGCGCGTTGCTGACCGGCACTCCGGCGTCGGCCCATGCACCGAGATCGATGAAGTTGACGCCTGCACCGGGCTGCTGGACGAGGCGCACGTTCGACCCGGCCAGGGCCTCGTCACGTCCGAGTGGCAGTTCGCCGCTCCACTCTCCGATGACCACCGTCGCGTCGGGAAGCAGTGCCGACACCGCTCGTCGCGTTCTCTCCGGTGGGCGAACGACGTGCCCCCTTTGTCCGATCCGGTCGGTCACGGTGCATTCGATCACACCGTATTCGTCCGTCGCCAACAACAAGATCGTTTCCACGCCTTCACCTTTCACGTCGAGCAGCATCGGCCGAAAACGCACGCGGCCGACGGCACCATTGTGGGTCCCGTCGGCCGCGTCCGCGAGTTGTGCGCACCGAGGCTCACTCGCCCTCGGTTCGAGAATCGGTCAAGCAGTCGTCTTCGCCGCCGCCGACGCTTCCGCGAGGAAGTCGAGACTGAGCGGGTTGTAGAGCGCCGCCTGCTCGTGCTGCGGCCAGTGTCCGCACTCCTCGAAGAGTTCGAGGCGCGCACCGGGGATGTCGGCGGCCATCTTTCGGGCCTCCGGCACGTCGCCGAACGGGTTCTCGTGACCCCACACGACGAGCGTCGGCGCCGTGATGGACGCAAGCCGCTCCGGCCGCAGCAGGTTTCGCTGCCGGGTCTCCATCTCCTGCAGGGTCAGCAGATTGTGGATGTTGTCGACGAATTCCTGGCGGTGATAGATGCGGTGACGTACGTTCACCAATTCTTCGGTCGCGTTGGCCGGATCGTGCATCAGCAGATGCATCCGCGAACGCGTCAGGCCGATGTCGTCGGTGGTGACCGCACGCATGGTGGACGTCTTGATGCGTTCCATCACCTCCGGGTTGGCCACGGTGCCGCCCGCCGCCAGAAGTTGCAGCGACAGAACGCGTTCGGGCTGCTCACTCGCCAGGTGTGCGGCAACCCAACCGCCGAGGGACTCACCGACCAGGTGGGCGCGCGAGAGGCCGACGGCATCCATGTAGGCGACGAGATGCTCGACGTAACGCGGGATTTCGTACGGGTAGTCCGGTTTCCCGGTGTACCCGTGTCCCAGCATGTCGATGGCGTGGCATTCGTAGCGTTCCGAGTGCGAGGCGATGTTGCGTGCGAACGCCTCGAGATGGCCGCTCGTGCCGTGGAGGAAGATGACGGCCTCGTCACCGGATCCGGCTTGCAGCGAACGCGTCGGAATCCCCGCGGCGTCCACCGTCTTCACGCAGAAGTCCAGCCCTGCCAGTTCGGTCCAGATGGTCATTGTCTCTCCGATTTCGTCGTCGTAGCGTTCTGTAGGTCCTGCTGTGCTGCGGGATCGAGCACCGTGATGCCCATGCCCGTGAGCCATTCGGGGATCGACTCGTACGCGAGCCGTTCGCCCGCGACGTCGCGCAGGAGGGTCGACATCATCAGCCAGGTGCGCAGCTCCTGGGCGCCGTTGCCCGCTTCCTTCTCCATCGATTCGGTCGTGTAGTCGACCAGTTCGGACGCACTGCCCTTCTCGAACAGGCGAAGCACGTAGTCGTCGAAAGCCGGCGTGATCGCGGCCTCGGCCGCTCGGATGATCTCACGACGTCGAACGTCGTACTGAGACCAGTTGGCGCGGCCGTCCAGCCACGCCTGGACCATGAAGTCCTCGTCCTCGCCGTGCGGATCCCGCCAGTCCGGCCACGGCAACCGGTGGGACATTCCACCGGACGCGATGACCACGACTCGCTTGTCGGAGGCTTCCCGCTCGATCGAATCACGCAGCGCGACAGCGAAATCCCTGCACCGCTCGAACGTCGGGAGGGGAGGCGCGAACACGTTGACCACGATCGGGACGATCGGCACGTCGATACCGTCGAGAAGATACTGAATGGCGTGCGACTGGCCGTGATCGATCTGAATGCGTGCCGAGAACGCCGGATCGAACTTGCCGTTCTCGATCAGGTCGTTCGCGAGATGACGGGCGAACTCGACGTCGACCCGCTGCGGCCCCTTGGGCGTACCCGACTCACCGCTCGCGACGCATTCGCCGACGCCGATGGTGAACGCGGGTATGAGATCGAGCCAGAATCCTCGAAAGTGGTTGGAGCCCAACAGAACGACGACGTCCGGCCTCGAGTCCGCGATGCGATCGCGAGCCGCGCGCAGTCCGTCACGGAACCGCTCCGCCTCGTCCTTGTGGGTGGTCTCCTCCCAGTGGGTGTTCATCAGGGTGCTGTGCGAAGCACCTACACCCAACGTCACGATAGCCATGTCGTCACAGTCCTACTTCCTCGAGTGTGCGGGTGACCGTGTCGAGTGCGACGTCGACGAGATAGTGCGTCAACTCCTCGGCCCGGCGCAGATCCACGGTGTTCATTCCCATCGCGAAATCCACCTCGAACGGCGCGTCCACTACCTTCGGCATGCCGACCCGAACGGTGGGAATTCCTCTGCTACGCAATATGTTCGCGTCTGTTGCGCCACTGGCGTCGTACGCGGGTTCGTGCGGTCTTCCTTCCCTCGCCTCCCACGCGGCGATCGCGCTACGGCACAACCACATGTCCTCGTCCGACGATTCGCCCGCGATGGCCAACACCTGCTCGACCTCGATCTCCAGTCCGCCCAGGTCGTCCGCGATTCGCCGCACGGCCGCCAGGAGCTGTCGTTTGGCGTCGCTGGGTGTGGTGCGCGGACTCAATCGCAGATCCACCGTCATCGTCACCTGCTCGGGGGTGAACGACGCGGTGCGTTCCCACCCGCCGCGGATGTTGGCGACGATCCCCTGTGGCGCCACCAGACCCGAGGTGTTGGCCACCGAGTACTTCGGGAACCACTCCTCGAGTCGCGCAGCGACCGCCCCCGCCGCCGCAATGGGGTTCGCGTAGGGCAGGCGATGTCTCGACCCGACGTAGGTGTGTGTCCCGTGGACCGTGACGGTGAACCAGGCGAGGCCCACTTCTTCCCACGAGACGGTCCACCCCGGTTTCGCGATCAACGCGAAGTCCGCCCAGACCCCCTGTTCGAGAAGGAACGAGCACCCCACGCCCTGTCCGGTGTTCAGACGCGGATTGCCGACTCCCGCACGCGCATTGGTCGGCATGCCTCCTGCGCCGAATCCGACGATCAGATCGCCCTTCAGCGGTATCTCGGCTGCGGCGATCGCCTCGACCGCGGCGATGACGCACGCCGCGTGCCCCTTGGGGTTGGACGCGCCGAGGCCGATCAGGTAGTCCCCGTCGACTCTGGCCTTCGCCACCATGTCCGGGCGCAGCGCGGGGCCAAGTGCAGGCAGGTCCTCTGCGGGGTCGCCGGTGGTGACGGTGTCGATCGGCGCGTAGAGAAGCAGGTCGGGACCTGTGCCGTCCCCACGCAGGCGACCCCACGAGTTGGCCTGCCGATCGTCCAACGCCATGGTGTGCGCGTCGACCCCCGCACGGTCGAGCGTCTCGGTGACGACACGGGCGAGCGGAGCTTCGTCACCGGTCGGGCTCGCGACGTCGACGAGGTCGATCAATATGTCCCGCAAGCGGTCTCGACTCACGTGCCGATGTGCCTGCGCCGAACGATCGGTGCGGTCGTCGGGCGACGACGTCACGGGCGGACCTGATGGACTTGCGTGTTCGAGTGACGGGCGACGAACTGCCACAGCAGCTGGGAGCCCACGAGCGTACCTGCGCCTGCGAGTGCTGCGATCACGATTCTGGTCATGTCTTCTCCTGGACTATTCGGCGGACTGCCCGTTGACGGGCGTCGAGGCAGGTTCGGTTCCCGCGGACGCGGCGGGTACACGACGCTTGCGTGCTGGCCGCGCCTCCTTCTGCGGAGCGAATTGCGCAGCGGCCGAGAGCTTTTCCGCATACTCCTCTTCCGCGAGGTTCCGCCATGACGTCAACGAGACGTCGGGCCGGTACAGCTTCTCCGGCGGCGCGTCGGTGACCTCGACCATCCAGGCGTCCTGTCCGGAGAACTGACCGTGGAACAGCCATCGGATGGCGCCCAGGTACTTGACGTAGAACTTGGCCTTGCCCAACCCGGACACGAAGTTCACCATCAGACCGACGTAGCGGTGGTTCTCTTCGTCGACGGGCACGTAGAACTCGTAGTGGATGAACGTCGGGTAGGCGATCCTGAGGACCCCCGGCATGGACAACGACGCGAAGCCCGGGAACTTCTGGGCCGCGATGACCGGATTCACTTCCTTACCCGCACCGGTGTTTCCGATGTTGGAGATCTTCGATTCGTCCGGCTTCTTCTTCCACCACCGCTTGTTCGTCCACTTGCCGACACCGGGGAACGTGGCCTCCCAGTAGACCTCGTCCTGGACGCGGTAGATCCACCGTCCCTCGGGAATGATTCGCGTGATGTTCCACGTCGGCATGGGCTTGAACAGACGCCACAGCGCGGTGCGATGCAGGTACTTGGCGTGGCCCTCGTCGAAACCGTTCTCGCACGCGAAGCGCCAATCACCCTGGCGCGGTTGGATGCGCCCGCCGATGATTCCGGTGTTCTCGGTCAGCTCGCGGGGCAGCTGGTCGTCGATGGGGTGAGGCGGCTCGTCGGCGATGGGCAGGTACACCCAGACCAGTCCGAGGCGTTCCTCGACCGCATAGGTTCGGACCGACAGCTTGCCGCAGATCTTCGAGTCGGGACCGTCGGTGATGACCGCGGCCAGCTTTCCGGTGTCGAGCTTGAAGGTCCATCCGTGGTACGGGCAGCTGACCGTGCCCGGGAACTGCTGGTCGCCTTCGGAGAGGGGAACGCCACGATGCGGGCAGCGATCGTGCAACGCGTAGATCTTTCCGCCATCTCGCATCAGCATGAGCTTGTCCCCGCCGAGCATGTAGCTCTTCGGGTCCTTCGTGATGTGACTGGCCCACACCACCGGGTACCAATAGCCGCGGTAGCCACTGCTGGCAGCGTTGTACAGCGGCCAGGCCGTCCAGTCCTGCCGTCCTGCCGCACGGGGGCGCTGTGGCTCGCTGGCGGCGACCGAAGCGTCGGTCACGTCTGTTGTCGTCATGAATTTCCCTTCGAAACGGCGAGCTCGATATCCGAATCCTGAAGCACGACAGATCACTGCCCAATGGATTCGGTTCATTCAGCAAACCGCCGCAGCGAGAGTTCGCCTGTCGGACCGAGGCCCTGTGGTCCGCGCAGCACCTCACGAATGATGAGGCGACCGATTACCGAAGGGACGCTCATGACCTCGTACCTACGTACCACCGTCGCGGACGCGGTCGCGACCGTCGTCGTCGACCGGCCACCGGCGAACGCATTCGACCCGGACCTGATCGACGAGTTGCTGACGGCGTTGCCGCCGCTCGCCGACGACCCGTCGGTGCGCTGCATCGTCGTACGCGGGACCGGTCGCTTCTTCGTGGCCGGCGCCGACATCTCGGTGATGCGCAATCTCACCGAGGAGACACAACGCGCGATGCGTCCGTGGGTCGACGTACAGCACATTCTGACGTCGGCGCCCAAACCCGTCATCGCGGCGATGAACGGTCACGCACTCGGCGGCGGAGCGGAATTGGCACTAGCGTGCGACCTCCGGGTGATGAGCGACGCCGCGACCGTCGGCTTCCCGGAGATCGCGTTGGGACTGTTCCCGGGTGCCGGTGGTAGTCAACGACTTCCGCGCCTGATCGGCGCTCACCGCGCCGTACTGCTGATGATGGAGGGTCGCAAGCTGACGGCCGCCGAGGCGCTGGACATCGGACTCGTCGACCGAGTGGTGGCAGACGATCGTTTCGACGACACCGTTGCCGAGCTGGCCGCGGCGTACGCCGCGAAACCGACCGCGGCGATCGGTCTGATCAAGCAGGTGGTGACCGACGGTCTGCCGCTACCCATGCACGAGGCGCTCGACGTCGAGTTCGACGCCGTTCTGAAACTGATCACGACCAGCGACACCGCCGAGGGACTGCAGGCGTTTCTCGACAAACGACCTGCCGTCTTCACCGGCAAATGACGGAACCGACAACCCCGAGAGGACGCACATGTCGATGATTTCAACCAGGAAGCGGTGGGCGACCGGAGCCACGGTCGCCGCGTTGTCCGTGCTCGTCGTCGCCACCGGATGTACTCGCCCAGCCACCCAGGAAGCGACCGGTACCTCGCTCGTCCGCATCGCCGTCGGCGTCGACCCGTCGTATGCGCCGCTGTTTCTCGCCGACCACGAAGGCATGTTCGACGCGGCGGGCCTCGACGTCGAGATCGTCCAGACCGAAGGGGGTGCCGCGGGCGCCCAGAACGTGGTCGCCGGGACGTCGGAGATGTCCGGTAATGCGGATTCGACCGCGCTGACCGTCATGGCGGCGAACCCGCAGCTGCGGGCGCTCGGCGTGTTCCAGGACTCGGATCGGTACTTCCAGGTCGTTCTCCGAGACGGTGTGCAGCCGAAGGACATCAAGACCATGGGTGTCTTCCCGGGCATCGGCGTCTACTTCACCGATCTCTATCTGAGAAGCCTGGGACTCGACCCCGCGACCATCGACATCGTCTCGACGAGCCCGCCCGAGCAGCCTGCACTGTTGGCACGCGGTGACATCGACGGATTCGTCTCGTTCGACCCGTGGGTGGCGCAAGCAGAAGCCGATGGATCCAGCGTGGTGGCCACGACCGGTGACTTCGGAGCCGAGTACTCGCAGTGGATCCTCGCCCGAGAGGATTGGCTCGACGCCAACGACGAACTCGCGGGGAAGGTGTTCGCAGTCATCGCCGACGCGTCGGAGATCATCCAGGAAGATCCCGATCGCGCGGCAGCCGCCATTGCGGCCGAGATCCAGATGGATCCAGCGGAGGCACGCGATCGCGTCACTCAGATCGACTTCACCGGCCGTGATTTCAGCGAAGATGACCTCACCCGCTCGAGGAGTCTCGTCGATTTCTTCACGCAGCAGGGTTCCATGGCAGGACCGGTGGATCCCGACGAGGTTCTGTTGACCGGTTGGGTCTCCGACCACCGCGAGTGACATCTCGACTCAGGTCGGCCGGACAGTACCGTGACGTCCGGCCGACCGGAGTCAGGGCAGCCGAACGACGGCGGACCCTGTGGCACACAGTCTTCCGTCCTCCGTGTGCTCCTCCAGCTCGAGGTGGGCGACACCGTCCTGCACGTCGATCACCCGACCCGACACCGTGAGGGTCTCACCGACGTATGCGGGAGCGCGGTTCTGCCACGACAGTGCGGTCACCGTACCGCCCTGCCCGGCCGCCCGAGCAGCGGCACGATGGAACAACGTCCCCTGCAACTGGGCCATCACGACCGGCCTCTCCAAGCCGTCCGAGGCGGCGTGGACCGCGTCGTAGTGAATGCGGTGCGCATTGTGCGTCGTCGCCCCGAAACGGAGGACGCGGACGGGATCGGTTGCGAGAACCACCGTTTCGATGGCGCCCCCGGCCTGAATCGCGTTCATCGGACGATGAAGGTCTCGCGAACACGCGCCAGCGTGCCCGCACCGGACGAGACGTAGTCCTTGACCGTCTCGAGGAGCAGAAACTGCGAACCGGTTCGACCTTTGACGGTGACCGCATCGAGATTGCGTACTGCGTCGACGGTTTCACCCACCACCGGCTCTGCAAGAAACTCGATCGCCTGACCGCCTGCCATCAACCGCACGTCGAGTCCAGCAGTACCGGGCACCTCGTCCGCGAACATTCCGTCGGGACGGTAGTCGTCGTCGACGCCTCCCTGGTGACCGCGCAGCATGCTCAGCAGGTACATCGGGTGCACGGCGAAATCCGCGCGCGTCGGGTCCAGGTATCGGGGCTCGTCGACGGCGGCTGCACGCGCGAAGGCCACCGCATGATCGGCGGACAGCGTTCCCAGCGAACGCGATTCGCGCACACCGACCACGGCGCGTGCCCGTTCCTCGGCAGTGTGTAGGTCAGGATTCATAGCTCGACGGTAGGTCACGTCCGCGGCCACGGAACGAACCCCGGCCCGGAGAGTGGACCCGTTCCCTTTCCGTCGATCACCCGACGCGGTGGAATGACGCCATGGCACAACGACCCCCGAGCCAGTACGCCACGGCGGACGGCGTCAAGTTTCACTATCACGATCTCGGATCCGGCGATCCGGTCATCTTTCTTCACGGAGGTGGTCCTGGCTGCACGGCCTGGTCGGACTTCGGCCCGGTGGCCCCGATGTTCGCGTCGACGCGGCGCGCGATTCTCGTCGACATCCCGCAGTACGGGCTGTCCGACAAGTGCACCATCGAAGGGCCGATGTGGGATTTCCACGCGGCCAAGATGGTGGCCCTTCTCGACGAACTGGGAATCGACCGTGCCGATTTCGTCTGCAACTCGTGGGGAGGCACCATTGCCCTCAACCTCGCAGCGAAGTACCCGACCCGCGTTCGCTCGCTCGTCGTCACCGGCAGCATGCCCGTCTTCTACGGCCCGCTCGCTCCGCTTCCCGAGGGTGGCCGACGCGGTAGGAACGCGCGGGACGTCTACTACGGCGGCACCGGCCCCTCCCGCGAGAAGATGCGGGAACTGATCACCCGCCTCGAATGGTTCGACGGCGATGCGCTCCCGGACGAGACCGTCGACATGCGCTACGAGCAGAGCCTCGACCCCGACGAGATGGCCTTGGCGGCCGCGTCGGACAACCCACGAGGCGAATGGCAGGACCTCACAGCCGAATTGGGGCAGATCGAAGCCCCGGTGCTGTTCGCGTGGGGAATGTACGACGACTTCCTGACGCCCGACTACCCGCTGATGCTCGCGCGCATGGTTCCGCGAGGCCAGCTCTACGTCATGGATCGGGCATCACATCATCTTCAGGAAGAACGGCCACATGACTACCACGCCGTCGTCGCAGGATTCCTCGACCAACAGCACTGACACCACCACACCGACACCACAGGGCTGGACGCGCTTTCGGCTCGTCCTCGTCCTGGGTGCGGTGACCGCCCTCGGTCCGTTCACCATCGACATGTATCTGTCGGCGTTTCCGTTCATCGCCCACGACCTGGGTACGTCGGACGAGCTGGTGCAGTTCACACTCACCGGCTCGCTCGTCGGTTTCGCATTGGGGCAGTTGATCATCGGGCCGCTGTCCGACGCATTGGGCCGCCGTCGTCCGCTGATTGCCGGTTCCGCGATGCATGTCGTCGCATCCGTGGGATGCGCTGTCGCCCCGACGATCGAGACGCTGGCGGCGCTGCGCGTGCTGCAGGGTCTCGGCGCGGCCGCAGGTACCGTACTGGCACTCGCGGTGGTGCGTGACCTGTTCGACGGGCACGCTGCGGCCGTCGTCATCTCCCGATTGATGCTGGTGATGGGAGTTGCGCCGGTGTTGGCGCCCACTATCGGCGGACTCGTCGTCTCCCTCGCGTCGTGGAGATCGATCTTCTTCGTGCTCGCGCTCCTCGGGCTGATCTCCGTCGCGCTCGGAGTGTGGGCGATGCCGGAGACGCTGCCGCCCGTCAAGAGGCATCGACCTCGGATGCGCGTCATGGCGAGGAACTATCGAACGTTGTTCTCTGATTCGCCGTACGTGCGGATGGTGATCGTGTGCGGATGCGGTCGCATCCTCATGTTCTCGTACATCGCATCGTCTCCGTTCGTGCTGCAGAATCAGTTCGAGCTCACCCCGGGACAGTTCGGAGTGTTCTTCGCCTGCGGCGCAGCGGTGTTGATCGGATCGTCGCAACTGAACGTGGTACTGCTGCGGCGGTGGAGCCCGTACGGAATACTCCGGGCGTCACTCGCGGCGGGAACGCTGGTCGGCGGCGTCTTCGTCGTTCTCGCTGCAACGGAGACAGGTGGCCTCGCGGGGTTCGGTGTTCCCGTCCTCCTTCTGCTCGCCGTGATGGGGTCCGTCATGCCGAACGCTCCCGCGCTCGCACTCGCCCGCCATCCCGACACCGCAGGCACGGCATCGGCACTGATCGGCGGATTCCAGTTCCTGTGCGCCGCCGCCGCCGCGCCGGTCGTCGGGCTCCTGGGTAACAATGCACTGGCAACAGCGTCGATGATGGGCGTAGCGGCAGCCGTCGCTCTCGGTCTCGTCGTCACGACCCGTCCCCTCGCCGGGGCTGAAAGGTGACAAGGTTGAACACGCGTTCGCGTTACGTCGATTGCCCGATCGGACAGATCCACGTGGTCGAAGCCGGCGACGGCCCCGCCCTGCTGCTGCTGCATCAGGCGCCGCGCTCGGGCGACGAGTTCCGCGAATTCATACCGCTGATGGCCCGTGAGCATCGCGTGATCGCCATGGACATGGTCGGCTTCGGGGCCAGCGTCAAAGTGCCTGCACCGCAATCCATCGAGCTGTACGCACGCGGCGTCCACGAGCTCCTGCACGAGATCGGGATCGACGAGGTGAGCCTTCTCGGTCACCACACCGGCGGACTGGTCGCACTCGAGGTCGCCTCCGCGGCCGGGAACGGCGAAGTGAGTACCGACGTGACCGCGCTGGTGCTGTCGTCGTGCCCGTTCACCGGCCCGGAGCGTCGTGCACGTCCCGAGAATCCCGACGGCGTCGACAAGGCGAACATCTCCGACGACGGCACGCATCTGAACACGTTGTGGAACAAGCGGCGTCCCTACTACCCGCAGCCGTCCGCGGATCTGTTGAACCGCTTCGTGCACGACGCGCTGACGTACGGCGTCGACCCGGCAGAGGGACATCGGGCGTGCGACCGCTATCGCATCGAGGACCGAATCGGTCTCGTCACGGCGCCGACACTCCTGCTCGGCGCGTCGGACGATCCGTTCGCGATGCCGAACATCGCGCCGCTCGAGTCCGCTCTGTCGCAGGTGACGCGGGTGGAGACAACCATCGTGGAGCACGGGACGGTCGCGCTGTTCGAACGCAAGGCCGACGAGATCTCCGCCGTCGTGCAGCCGTTCCTCCACCGCGCGGCCGCCGACCGCGTAGGGGTGCATTTCGCTCCCTGATTCGACGATATTCGCGAAGATCCCGCATATCCGGTCGAGTAAGGGAGCGAAATACTCGGGGCGCCCGGTTACCATCTCCCGCGTGGCGGCAAACGGCGTGGACCCGAGGGCACGGCTGGCATACCTCGTGCTCGAACGCATCCGGGTCGAGGGCGGCGCCGACCCGATGTACGACTCCGAGAATTTCGCCGTCTACTACGGCCGCGACGCGGTGCTCTACCTGGACAATCTGTTCGCCGAGACCGCCGCGTACGGGGAAGCCGAGCTGTCGGCCCACATCGAACACTTCGTCGCCACGATGATCGAAGCGAACGACGCCCCCGGCAGCTGGGACGTCGCGCTCCCCCGTCTGCGCCCGGTGTTGAAACCGTCGACGTACACGATCGGCGCGCCCCCACCCGGCCTCCTCGTGTCGCGACGCGTGTTCCCCCTCGTCGACGAGCTCGTGGCCGTCGACACCCCGGGCCGGCGCACCATCGTTTCCTGGGAGACCATCTCCGAATGGGGCGTCGATCCCGCCACCGTGTTCTCCGCAGCCCGATCCAATCTCGCGACGATCACGGTGCACGCCGATCCGACGAAGGGCCGCGCGATACAGCGTCTGGTCGACAGCGGCAGCAACTACTTCACGTCCTGGTTGCTCGACCCGGGCTGGCTCGCGTCGCATCGATCGCGATTCGGTTGTGCACCTGTGGCTTTCGTTCCCGACGTCGACACGATCTACGTCGTTCCCGGTGACGACGAGGAGATCCTCGCCCGACACTTCTCGATGATCGAACATCAGTACACCCACACTGCACGCGGGCTCTCGCCGCAGGCGTACACGGTCGACGACGACGGACACATCGTCACCTTCGACACCGTACGGCCCGACAGCGCCGAGGCCGCGCGGGCACGGTGCGTGCACATCGCGAGGGAGTACGACGCTCAATCCGTTTGGCTGCGCGGACAATACGATCTCGACGGCACCACCATCACGATCCGGTCCGCAGCGGTGATCACGACGCCGTTCGGTCCACGCACCGTCACCATCTGGGACGAGGGCGTCGACTGCACGCTCCCGCGAACGGATCTCGTCGCATTCGCCGGTCGCGCGTCGGACATGTTCTACGTGCAGTTCGAGGACGTCGCACGCATCACCGGAATCGAGCCCATGCCGGGTATGGAACCCGCCCGCTTCCGTGCTGCGGCCTGGCCGTCGCACGACGTCGTAGAACAGCTTCGGGCGCACAGCATCTCGGTGGAGTGATCACCGTTCGATCGTGTACTCGTTGATCACGACGCCGGATTCGTACGGTGTGCTCGCGACCAACCGCGCGGTAGTGACGTCGTACTCTCGCTCCGCGAACAACTTCTTGCCCGACCCGAGCAACACCGGGTTGACCTTCAGAATCAGCCGATCGATCTCGTCGATCAGCGACGACGCGAGTTCCCCGCCACCGCACAGGTAGATACCGCTTCCCTCCTCCATCTTCAGCTTCCGCACGACGGTCACCGGATCGTCCGACGTCACCGTGACACCCGGCTCGTCGATCGAATGGTTGCGCGTGAACACGTACTGCCGCAGGTGCGCATACGGATCGGTGGCGCCCGCGGGCAGCCCGGCGGCGTACGTGTTCCACCCCATCAGCACGGTGTCGAACCGTGTGAGCGGTGCCGTGAGACCGAGCGCCTGCAGCCCCAGCGTCGGGACGGTGTCGGTGTATTCGCGCAGGATCATGTCGATGTGATCGCCCTGTACCGGAAATGCGTCGAAGGTGTCGTCGGGTGCCGCGATGTACCCGTCGAGACTGACGGCGACGTAGTAGACCAGTTCTCGCATGGGTTCTCCATTCACGACGTCTGTAGTGGTTCAAGGAGCAGACTACGACATCTGTCGTGGTTGCGCTAGCCTTTTCCCGTGGCACGCAATCCGCAGAGACGGTCGGAGCTCGCCGACGCCGGCCTGCGCGTCCTCGCACGTGAGGGCGCCCGCGGTCTGACGCATCGCGCGATCGACGTCGAGGCAGCCGTCCCCCGGGGCACGGCGTCGAACTACTTCAAGACGCGCGAGGACGTCATCGCGGGCTTGATCGAGCGCATCGGGGAACGCCTCGCACCCGACCCGACGGTGCACGCGCCGCTCGCCGAGCGAGTGCCGAGCGCCGAGTTGTTCGCCGACTACGTCCGCGACATCGTCGCGCGTCTGATCGACAATCGCGACGTGACGCTCGCGCTGTTCGAGCTGCGGCTGGAGGCGTCGAGACGTCCCGAGGTCAGGGAGCTGCTCGGCGACTGGCAGCGATCGGGTTTCCGCGCGGACGTCGAATTCAACCATGCGGCAGGCCTACCGGGCGGCGCGAAGGAGGTTGCGCTGTTCCACTACGCGATCGACGGATTGCTGTTCGACCGACTGACGATGCCGATCGACCCGGAGACGTCGACCGACGAGATCGTCGACGCACTGGTGCAGGGATTGATGCGCTGACGCACACCCCTTGTATGGGTCGTTCCTGCAGGCTCCACTCCCGTTGTATGGGTCGTTCCTGCAGGCTCCACTCCCGTTGTATGGGTCGTTCCTGCAGGCTCCACTCCCGTTGTATGGGTCGTTCCTGCAGGCTCCACTCCCGTTGTGCGTGGTTGGTTGCCCTATGGTTCGACTATCCATGCACGGGCGCGAAGCGCACTCCCTGCGCGAGCGGCAGTTCGTTCGAGTAGTTGACCGTGTTGGTCGCCCGGCGCATGTAGGACTTCCATGCGTCCGAACCCGATTCGCGTCCGCCGCCGGTTTCCTTCTCACCGCCGAACGCGCCACCGATCTCCGCTCCGGACGGGCCGATGTTGACGTTCGCTATGCCGCAGTCCGATCCGGTGACCGACAGGAACCGCTCGGCTTCTCGAAGATCCGTCGTGAAGATCGACGACGAAAGCCCCTGCGGCACATCGTTGTGCAGCGCGATGGCCTCGTCGAGGGTGTCGTAGGTGAGCACGTACAGAATCGGAGCGAACGTCTCGTGCCGCACGATGTCCGCCTGGTCCGGCATCGAAATGATGGTCGGCTGAACGTAGTACGCGTTCTCACCGAAATCGTCGACGCGCTGTCCGCCCGCTCGGATCTCGCCACCCGACGCGACTGCCGCGTCGATCGCCTTCTTGAACCCCGCGAACGCGGGCGCATCGATCAGCGGCCCGACGAGTGTGTCCGACTCCAAAGGCGAACCGATGGAGAGTGATTCGTAGGCCTGTGCGATGCGATCGACGAGTTCGTCGGCGATCGACGAGTGCACGATGACGCGTCGCAGCGACGTACACCGTTGTCCGGCAGTGCCTGCCGCCGAGAAGACGATGCCGCGCGTCGTGAGATCCAGATCCGCCGACGGCGTCACGACGGCCGCATTGTTGCCACCGAGTTCGAGCAGCACGCGCCCGAAGCGCTGGGCGACGCGAGGGGCCACCTCGCGTCCCATTCGGGTCGACCCCGTCGCGGACAGCAGCGCGACACGCGAATCGTCCACGAGCGCTTGCCCTGCGACGCGATCGCCGATGAGCAGTTGCGCGACCTTCGGGTCCACACCGGCCTTGGCTGCCGCACGCTGGAACAACGCGTGGACGCCGAGTGCGGTCAACGGCGTCTTCTCCGACGGCTTCCAGACGACGGTGTCACCGGCGACCAACGCCAGCACCGCATTCCAGGACCACACGGCCACCGGAAAATTGAACGCCGTGACGACGCCGACGACGCCGAGCGGGTGCCACTGTTCCATCATGCGATGGCCGGGTCGCTCGGTCGCGATGGTGTTGCCGTAGAGCTGACGGGACAGTCCGACGCCGAAGTCACAGATGTCGATCATCTCCTGGACCTCGCCGAGGCCCTCGGACACGATCTTTCCGGCTTCGATCGACACCAGTGCGCCCAGATCGTCCTTGTGCTCGCGCAGCAGTTCACCGAGTTCGCGAATCAGCCCGCCGCGTACCGGGGCAGGGACCGTCGACCATTCGGCGAAGGCGGTCCTTGCGTCGGCCAGCACCGCGTCCACGTCCGACGCGTCGGCCGCGCGAAGCGACGCGAGATTTCCGCCCGTGATGGGCGATCGGGCGACGATCGTCTCGTGCGAGCGCGGAACGTCGAGATCCACGTCGACGCCGAGACGCTCCAGGATGGCGCGAGTCCTGACGCTCAGTTCGTCGTGGCTGACGGTCGAAGACTGGTCGCCGAGGACAGACATGGCACTACCTTTCGGTGGGGAACGACGACTACGAACGTAATCGACGCGGTGTTCTACCGGATATTTTCCTGCAAAAAGCCGTTGATTACGAAATTTCGGCGCGTATCTTGGTTTCATGACGCAGGTATTACATCGCCAGGAGATCCGCGCCGACGACGTGCACGACACTCTTCGTCGCCACATGCTCGCCGACGGTTTCGAGGTGGTGCTCGACCTCGATGCGTCGCGCGGATGCACGCTCGTCGACGCGCGCGACGGCACCGAGTACCTCGACCTGTTCACCTTCTTCGCGTCGTCCGCGCTGGGAATGAACCATCCCGGTCTGGTCGACGACGCAGCGTTCCGCGCCGATCTGATGCAGGCCGCCGTCAACAAGCCCAGTAATTCCGACATCTACACCGTCGCGATGGCTCGGTTCGTCGACACCTTCTCGCGCGTTCTCGGCGATGCGCGTCTGCCGCATCTGTTCTTCGTCGAGGGCGGCGGCCTGGCCGTAGAGAACGCGTTGAAAGTCTGCTTCGACTGGAAGTCACGCTGGAACGAGGCGCACGGGATCAGTTCCCCAGGCAGCCAGGTCATGCATCTCGAGCACGCGTTCCACGGGCGCACGGGATACACGATGTCGCTCACCAACACCGACCCGAACAAGGTAGCCCGCTTCCCCAAGTTCGACTGGCCCCGAATTCCGTCCCCGTTCATCGGATCCGACGTCGACATGGATGCCGTCGAGGCCGACGCCCTCACCGCGGCCCGCGTCGCGTTCGAGGCCAATCCGCACGACATCGCCTGCGCCATTGTCGAACCCATCCAGGGCGAAGGCGGTGACAATCACTTCCGCCCGCAGTTCCTACAGCAGCTACAGGACATGTGCCACGAGTTCGACGCACTGTTCGTCGTCGACGAGGTGCAGACGGGCGCCGGAACGACCGGAACCAACTGGGCCTTCCAGCAACTCG
Organism: Rhodococcus sp. BP-261; assembly: GCF_019835205.1. Classification (NCBI taxonomy): domain Bacteria; kingdom Bacillati; phylum Actinomycetota; class Actinomycetes; order Mycobacteriales; family Nocardiaceae; genus Rhodococcus; species Rhodococcus sp. BP-261. The sequence goes on from NZ_JABUCO010000007.1 coordinate 86,335, forward strand.
GCCTGAACCCCGACGTCGTGGCCTTCGGCAAGAAAGTCCAGGTCTGCGGGATCATGGCCGGCGGACGCGTCGACGAGATCGCCGACAACGTGTTCGCCGTGTCGTCGCGTCTGAACTCCACATGGGGCGGCAACCTCACGGACATGGTGCGTGCGCGTCGAATCCTGGAGGTCATGGAATCGGAGCAGCTCGTCGCGCGAGCCGCGGTGCTGGGCGAGCATCTGCTGACCAGGTTGCAGGGTGCGGCCTCGCGGCATTCGGCGATCACGCAGGTCCGTGGCCGCGGTCTGATGTGCGCCTTCACGATGCCCGACGCGGCCTCGCGCGACCGACTCCTCGACGATCTTCGCGTCGTCGAACATGTTCTCGTCCTCGGTTGTGGGGAGCGAGCCGTACGGTTCCGGCCTGCGCTGACGGTCACCGAGGACGAACTGGATCGGGGTGTGGACGCGATCGAGCGGTGTCTGACTCAGGCCGGGTAGTACCCCTCGGCCCAAGCACGGCTGGCAGGCGGCTCGACGACGTCGACCGGCACGCCGTCGCGGTAGTAGCTCCGGTGGACGACGGACCCGGCCTCGACGGCTTCCTGCCACGCCTGGGTCGGCCCTTCGCCGAACCACAGCCACGGGGTGATGTCGTCCATGACGACAACGGTCTCCGGAGTGGCCAGCGAACGCAGGTCGGCGAGGTCGGCGCGGGCACCGTCGAGCGAATGGTCCCCGTCGACGAAGATGACGTCGAACCGCATGTCGGGATACTTGGCCGCGAATTCCTTGATCGTGGAGTGCGAGTCGCCCTGAATCAGGGTGTGGCGGCCGGGAAACAGTTCGTCGATGTGTTCCTTCGCGGCCGCGCTGTAGGCGTAACCGGCCAGGTCGAACGAGTACACGACCGTCGACGAGGACGCCGACAGGAACGCCCAACTGGAGAAGCCCGCATTGAATCCCACTTCGCACACGAGCTGCGTACCGGGCCTGGCCGCCAGGGAAGCCAGGTAGTTCAGCTCCGACTCGTCCGCCCCGTACTCGAAAGGCTCCCCCGCGGTCACCGTTTCCTTCACCATCGCCTCGAGCTGTTGCAGACCCACGGACGCCTCCTGTCGTCGATTTCTCGAAGCGGTCGATACCGCAAACCCGGCGTCGGTAAACCGAGGCCTGTCCTTCCCGACGATTCCCTGTATGGTTCTCCTGGCTAAATACCGCCTGGTCTGTAGGAGGACGAACGGTGCCGTACCTGGGCTTGCTCATCATGATCCTGTGGGTGTTCTGTCTGATCGACGTGATCACGGCCGACGAGGGCGGCGTCCGGCACCTGCCGAAGATGATGTGGCTGCTGCTGGTGATCTTCATCCCGCTCGCGGGGTCGATCGTATGGCTGCTCGTCGGCAGGCCAATCGGTGGCGGTATCTGGGGTGGGGCAGGCGTGCCGCAGCGACGCAGCAACTCCGCGTATCCCGAGTACGACACCCGGCCCGGCCGCGCCGTCGGAACCACACCCGAGGCCGACGCGGAATTCCTGCGTCAGTGCCGCGCCCGCGCCGAGGAGCAGCGACGAAAGGCCAGGGGCGAGTAGCGGACGTGCGCGCGAATGTACAGCCCGCTATACATTCGCGCGCACGTGCCCGGTGCGCCGACGATACGTGACCTGCAGATACGTCCCCGACTCGTCGAGTTCGACGTCGGCGTGCACGTTGTAGACCTCCCGCACCAGGTCCGCGGTGATGACGTCGACCGGCGTTCCCGTCGCCACCACCCGACCGTCGCGCAGCACCACGATCCGGTCGCAGAACATCGCCGCCAGATTGAGATCGTGCAGGGCGATGAAGCTGGTCAGCGGCAGTTCGGCAACCAACGCCAGTATGTCGAGCTGATGTTGGATGTCGAGGTGATTGGTCGGTTCGTCGAGCAACAACTCCGTTGGCTCCTGCGCCAACGCCCGTGCGATCTGCACACGTTGACGCTCACCGCCGGACAACGTGTGCCACAACCGGTCCGACTTCGACGTCATCCCGGTGTTCTCCAGGGCGCGTGCGATGGCACGATCGTCGGCGGCCGCGTCGCCGCCCAACAGTCCCTGATGCGGAATGCGACCGAGCCGCACGACGTCCCGCACGGAGATGTCGACGTCGGTGGTCGCATGCTGATCCACCATCGCCACCCGCCGCGCTATCTGCTTGCGTCGCAACGACATCATCGCGTCGCCGTCGAGTGTCACCGAGCCGTGGTCGGGCGTCACGATGCCGGCGAGGATGCGCAGGAGCGACGACTTGCCGGACCCGTTGGGGCCGATCAAGCCCACGGTCTCCCCCGCCGTGGGCTCGAAATCGACGCCGTCCAGGATCGTGTGCCCCGAGCGAGCCCACCGAATTGCTTTGCCACGAATGGTCATCGAGCCCTCCGCATCCGAAACAGAATGACCGCGAACGCAGGAACACCGATCAGCGCGGTCACCACGCCGACCGGAATCTCCTGCGGTTCGAACAACGTGCGTGCGACGGCGTCGACCCACACCATGAAGATGGCGCCGACGAGAACCGTCGTCGGCAACAGACGCCGATGTCGCGAGCCGACGAGGAACCTGGCCGCATGCGGCAGCACGAGGCCGACGAATCCGATCGCCCCCGCCGCGCTGACGAGCATCGCCGTGATCAACGCCGTGATGACGAGCAGAAGAACACGAATCCACTTGACGGACACACCGAGCGACGCGGCCGCGTCGTTGCCGAACGTGAAGGCGTCGAGCGCCGACGCGTACAGCAAGCAGACGACGATGCCGACCGCGCAGACGGTGCCGCACAGGACGACGTCGTCCCAGTCGGCACCGCCGAGTGAGCCGAGCAGCCAGAACAGAACCCCTCGTGTCTGTTCTGCGTCTGCCGACGAGATCACGATGAACGACGTCAGGGCCGAGAACAATTGCGTCCCAGCCACTCCTGCGAGGACGACGCGATCAGTGCCACCTCCCGCACCCGCGGCGAGCAGCATCACCAACACGAACGACAGCGCCGCCCCGACGAACGCCCCCGACGACAACGACAGCATGCCGCCGCCGACGCCGAGCACTGCCACCAGCACCGCCCCCGTCGACGCTCCGGACGAGATACCGAGAACGAACGGATCCGCCAACGGGTTTCGCAGCAACGATTGCATGATCGCGCCGCACAGCGCGAGCCCCGCGCCGCAGATCGCCGCCAGCAACGTCCGAGGAAGCCGTAGTTCCCAGACGATGCCGTCCTTGATCCTGCTGACGCCCGAATCACCGAAACCGATGTGCTGCAACACCACTCGGTATACGTCCGAGATGGACAGATCGGCGGGACCGATGGTGATCGCCAGAGCGATCGACAGTGCGAGAACGACCACCCCACCGAGCAGAAGCGGGGCGAGTACGCTCCGCTTCTGCCTCGGCCGCTCCAGCACCGACGTCACTTCGCCAGGCCCCAGTCCTGCAGTGCGGCAGCAACTTTCTCGACGCCGTCGACCGTTCTGATCGACGGATTCAGATCGGCGCCGTTCACGACGATGTACCGTCTGTTCGCCACTGCGGGCAGGCGCTGCGTCACCGGATTGGTTTCGAGGAACTCGATCTTGGAGTCAAGCGCGTCTCCGGCCAATGTGCGACGGCTCAGATCGGCGAGAACGAAGGCCGTCGGATTCCTGTCCGCGACGGATTCCCAGCTGACCTGCGGCCATTCGTCGGTCGTGTCGGCGTAGATGTTGTCGGCGCCGACGGAGTTCGTGATGATGCCCGACGACCCGCAGCAACCGGCCATGTAGGGCGTAGCCGTGTCGGCGAACCAGTAGACGAGCGACGTGCCCGACGCATTCACCGTCGACGATGCCTTCTCGAAGCGATCCTGCAGCTCGGCGACGAACTGCTCACCGCGCTCCCGGACGTCGAAGATCGCGGCGAGTTCGCGCACTTCGTGGTACACGGTCTCGATCCGGAGCGGCTCGGTGCGTGCGCCGTCGGAGTTGACGCTGTCGTCGGTCTTGCCGTTGCAGTCCGTCGGCGACAAATAGTTCGGGACGCCGAACTGCTCGAACTGGTTGCGTTCGGCGACGCCACCCGGGCCGAGGGTTCCACCGAACGACGCCGTCACGAAATCCGGTTCGGTGTCGAGCACCGTCTCGAACGACGGATTGTTGTCGGACAGGCGCGGTACCTTCTCGTTCTCGGACGCGAGGTTGCTGCGCACGGGGTCGGTCCACGTCGCCGTGCCGACCATGCGATCCGCGAGACCGAGGCTGAGCAGAATCTCCGTCGAACCTTGATTCAGAGAGACAGCGCGCTGCGGTGGTGCGTCGACGACGACGTCCTGGCCGCAGTTGGAGATGGTGAGGGGGTAACTGGAGTTGCCGTCGGCGGTCTGGCTGGGCGCGTCGGTATCGGTGGAGGCGCACCCGGCGAGAACGAGCATCGCCAGCATGGCCGACGCCACAGGCTTACGTAGTGTCATAGGGAGCCGAACTTCCTACTAGGGGCTCGTGTCGCGGAGCCGCGGGACGTACGTCGTGCGGAGCAAGCGATCGGACTCCTGCTCGGGCAGAGCAGTCACCGTTGCGCGTCAGTCCCGGATTCGCACCGGGTTCCCTTGCACCTCACGCGGCCGCAGGTGCGGCCTCGGTGACCATATCCTGCTCTCGATGTGTACAGTGACCCGACATGTACGCATCGATATCCGTCGCAGGATCCTGGTGGTGGCGCTCCTAGGCGCCCACACTTCGCGTATTTCATGCCGTGGCCGCCTCTCGAGGCGGCCATTTTCATGTCTTTCTCGGGAGTCCGCACAACTTACGAGAGAGGCAACCCGTGAACGAACTACTGTCCGACGCTCTCCGCGGCGACGAGCCATTCGCCGTCATCAGCCGCCAGGGCGGGGTCGACGTCCTGGTCGGCGACGTCGTATCGGTGGACTCGCTGGCCGACATCCCCATCGATGGCGACTCGGACGTACTCGCCCTCGTACCGTTTCGGCAGATCCGGGAGCGTGGGTTCGTCTGCCACGACGACGGCGCGCCGCTGGAATGCCTGCTCGTCCGCTCGCGGTTCGCCGTCACCGTCGACGAGGTCGTGGAGGCAATCGACCCTGGTGAGCTGACGTTGACCGACGGCCGCTTCGAACCGGGCGACGACGAGTACGCCTCGATCGTCGAGAGGGTTCTGGCCGACGAGATCGGTACCGGCGCCGGCGCCAACTTCGTCATCCGACGGGACTTTCGCGCCCAGCTCGACGATTCCGTCGGGTCCGGCCTCGAGATCTTCAGACGATTGTTGCTCGGCGAATCCGGTTCGTATTGGACGTTCTTCGTGCACACGCCGTCGGTGACGTTGGTCGGTGCGACGCCCGAGCGACATGTCGGTTTCGACGGGCGCTCGGCATTCATGAATCCGATCAGCGGAACGTACCGGCATCCCGTCGAAGGACCCTCCGGTGCGGGAGTACTCGAGTTCCTGGACGACGCGAAGGAGAATGCCGAGCTGTTCATGGTGGTCGACGAAGAGCTCAAGATGATGAGTCGAATCTGCGATCACGGCGGACGCGTCGTCGGGCCGAGACTCAAGCAGATGGGCCATCTGACGCACACCGAGTACGTCCTCGTCGGCGAGAGCGATCTCGATCCACGAGACATCCTGCGTGACACCATGTTCGCGCCGACGGTCACCGGATCACCGATCGAGAACGCGTCGCGCGTCATCGAACGGTACGAGACATCCGGGCGTGGCTACTATTCCGGTGTCCTCGCGTTGTTCGAGGGTCGCGACGGCGTCACGACGGTCGACGCACCCATCCTGATCCGTACCTGTGAAATATCGCCGACCGGTGCACTGAAGATCTCCGCCGGGGCCACGTTGGTGCGCAACTCCATTCCGGAACACGAAGTGGCCGAGACGCGTTCGAAGCTCGGCGGCGTGCTGGCGGCGTTGGGAGTCGAGGCTCGGCGGCCGTCGGGTGAGAATGCCGTTCGGCTCAGCGAGTTTCCAGGCGTCGCCGACGCGTTGGCGCGGCGCAACGAGAAGCTCGCGTCGTTCTGGATGAATGTGCAGCCCGAGGCCGCGGGTCCTTCGCGCGGAACAGCCGTCGTCGTCGACTTCGAGGACCAGTGGACTGCGATGCTCGCGCACCAGCTGCGGCACCTCGGGATGGGCGTGACGGTCGTGCGATGGGAGGAGTTCACGTCGTCGACCGCGGACCTGCTGGTGTGCGGACCCGGGCCGGGCGATCCGTCGGACATGTCGGATCCGCGCATCGTCCGCGCGGGAGAGATCGTGCGGGAACGACTGTCGACGGGTGAAGCCTTGCTCGCGATCTGTTTGAGCCATCAGGTCCTCGCGCGCGAACTGGGATTGGACCTGGCTGCACTGCCTCAGCCGCAGCAGGGTGTGCAGAAGACCGTCCGCGTGTTCGGCGAAGAGCGGACCGTGGGGTTCTACAACACCTTCGTCGCCCGGCCCGGCAACATCGCGGGGGTGGACGTGTCGGTGGACGAAGGGCACGTCAACGCCCTGCGGGGTCCGGGTCTCGAGTCCATCCAGTTCCACCCGGAGTCCGTGCTCTCGACCGACGGGATCGCATTGCTGTCCGGGTTGGTGGACAGGTTGGTGGGTGCGCGGGTGGGGCTGGCCTTCGCCGCCGGAGCGAGGGTGACATCCGGTCACTCGGAGTGAGCAAGGGACGCCTTCGGTCGATCCGGGGAGGCGAAGGTACCCCGCCCCAGCACCACCGTCACGAGGGCGGCGACGACCAGCACGCATGCTGCTGCCGTCACCACCGCGATACTGCTCCGATCGATGATCACGCCCCCGATCAGCGCTCCCGACGCGATGGCGACCTGGAACGACACGACATAGATCGCCGACGCCCGATCCGGATCCGGGCGTGGGGTGTTCAGCACCGAGGACTGCAGGCAGACCGGGACGGTCGTGAAGGCCAGCCCCCACATGCCGATCGCCAGAACGGCGAGTGCCGCGAGCGAACCCGGCGCCGACTGCAGGGTCGTCCACAGAATCAGCAACGCTGCGGCGACGACGCTCAACGACACGATCGTCGAGTGCCGCGGCCACCGGTCGAACGTCTTGCCGATGATCCAGATTCCGATGACGCCGCACAGTCCGTAGAGCAGGAGCATCAGTGTGAGCGTCGTGCCGATCGACCCGAGACCACGGTCGACGAGCAACGAGAAGTACGTGTACGCGATGAAATGCCCGAGGACCGCGAGAAATGTTGCGACACAGATCAGTACGAGAGATCGATCGACGACCTTTCCGCGACTCGGTCCGGCGTCGACGGCCTCCATTCTCGGAAGTACGGCGAACAGGGTCACGGCGATGACCGCGGACACCACCCCGATACATGCTGCGGCCGTGCGCCATCCGAGCCACTGCCCCAACGCCGCGGTCAGCGGATTGCCGGCGACGAGCGCGAGTGACGTTCCCGCGTACACCGTCGCAATTGCTTTGCCCCGCATGGTCGGCGCAACGAGTGAGGCCGCGACGGGCGCGACGACCGCCCAGAACACGCCGTGCGTCGCCGCGCAGATCATGCGTGCGATCACGAGCATCGGATAGCCGACGGCGACCGCGGACAACAGTTGCGACAACGCCAGCGCCGCAACGGTCACGACCACGACTCGCCGACGCGGCCATCGGCGAACGAACGTGATGAGCGGCATCGTCATGACCGCGACACCGTAGGCATAGAAGGTCAGAAGCAGGCCGACGCTGGACTCGCTGACGCCCATGTCCGACGAGATCTCCGGGAGCAGGCCTATCGGCAGCGTCTCCGCGGTCACGTAGACGAACGCGGCGGCGGCGAGCACCACGAGTCGGAGAACAGTCGAGCCAGGCATGCTGTGTATCGTTACACATCAGGCTCGCCAGCCGCTAGTCTGACCCCATGAGCACCCGCCCGACCATGGCCGATGTCGCCCGCGCCGCCGGGGTGTCGACCATGAGCGTCTCCTACACCTACAACCAGCCCGGGCGGGTGTCCGGATCGACCAGGGACCGCGTCCTCGCCGCCGCGTCCGAACTCGGCTACACCGGACCGCACCGAGCGGCGAGTTCACTGCGCAGCGGAAAGACGAACAACCTGGGCGTCGTCCTGACCGAGAAGCTCACCTACTCGTTCGAGAACCCCGAAGCCCGCGCATTTCTCTCCGGTATCGCCGAAGCCTGCCTCGACACAGACACCGGACTCGTCCTGCTCCCCAACTCGCGCATCGGCGTCGACCTCGACAGAATTCGCGACGCCCACGTCGACGGTTTCGTACTGTGGACGACGGTCGCCGACGACCCCGTCCTCGACATCATCACGGCCACAGGGAAACCCGCGTGCATCCAGGGCGGACCGCGACATCCCGGCATCGAATTCATCGGAATCGACGACGCGTCAGCCGCACACGCCATCGGCACCATCGGACTCTTCGGCGCCCGGCGACCCGCGATCATCAGCTTCCCGTGCGACCGCGAGCGGATAGCCGAGACAGTCCTCGGACCCGAACCCGAGAACGCCACCTTCCCGGTGACGGCTGCCCGCCTTGCCGGGTACCGGCGAGCGGTCGTCGAATATGGGTTGGGGTGGGAGCAGATACCGGTGGCGTTCGTGCCGACGAACGCACGCGCGGAGGGCGCGGTTGCGGCGCGGACTCTGCTCGACGACTACCGTGCCGACGCGATCCTGTGCACCAGTGACGATCTGGCGCTCGGTGTGCTCGACGCGGGCGCATCGGGTGTTGCGGTGACCGGGTGGGACGACTCGGAGGCGGCCGGGGCGGCGGGACTGACGACGGTCGCACAATCCCTGTACGACCAGGGCCGGAACGCTGCGCGCTGGGTACTCGGGTCGCTGTCGACGCTCCCGCAGGCCGAGTGGTCCGTAGTGGTGCGAGGTTCGACGAGGTAGCGGATTCGCGTAGCTGCGATCAGAGGGCCGACGACGCTAAACGGGGAAAGAGTTTTGTTTGTGGCGTCAAAGCAGACTTTGAGGTTATTCTCTTCCACGGCCGACCGGCCACTAGGGGGGAGCATGAGCAGAGAGCGTGCCGAGCCCCGCCCTGCGCCCGGCCGCCACGGCTTCGCCGAGGATCTGAGCGACGACCACCGTGCGCGTCTCGACATTCTGGAGCGACTGCGCGGCGCCGCGATGACCGAGCACGAGCTGCAGATGCTCTACCAGCCCATCGTCGATCTGGCGTCGGACACGATCGTGGGCGCCGAGGCGCTGATCCGCTGGAACCACCCCGAGCTCGGATTGCTGCTGCCCGGCAACTTCATTCCACTCGCCGAACAGTCCGACCTCATCATCCCGCTCACCGATTGGGTGCTCGACGAGGTCGGCCGGACGATGTCGGCCTGGCAGCACCGGGACATCTCGGTCCAGGTCGGCATCAACGTCAGCCCGCTGCACTTCGCGGCCGGCACACTTGCGACGGACGTCATCGGTGTCGTCGACCGCTTCGGTATTCCACCCGGCCGGTTCGTGATCGAGCTCGCCGAGTCGACGTCGCTGCACGACATAGATGCCGTGGTCGAGCAACTCACCGACGTTCGTGAGCATGGGGTCCTGGTCGCCATCGACGACTTCGGCTCCGGATTCTCCTCGCTCGAACGGCTCGCGACGCTGCCCGTCGACATCCTCAAGATCGACAAATCGCTGACGCAGCACCTGGACAGCCACGACGGCGAGCGACGACGGACGATGTCCGCCCTGTGCTCCGCGGTCATCCACGTCGCGCACGAGCTGGGGATGGACACCGTCGTGGAAGGCATCGAAACCTCCGCGCAACTCGACGTGTGCATCGACATGGAGGTGACCTCCGGACAGGGCCACCTGCTCGGACGTCCCATGGTCGCCTCGAAGTTCGAGACGGCAAGGCTGCGCAGCGGTGCACGCAGCGAATCGGCGTGACAGTGTCGTCGGTATGAAGATCGACGACGAAATCGGGCGGTTCGGCGAGGCCCGACGAGCACAGCTGTCCACCGTCAACGCCGACGGCACGCCACACCTCGTACCCGTCGTCTTCGCCGTAGTCGACGAGCGAATCGTCACCGCGATCGACTGGAAGCCCAAGACCACCCAGAAGCTTCGGCGGCTCGAGAACATCCGCGCCGACCCTGCCGTGAGCCTCATCGTCGACCACTACGACGAGGACTGGACCAAGCTGTGGTGGATCAGGGCCAGCGGTTCGGCGCGCATCGTCGACGCCGACACACCGGAAGGGTCCGCCGCCCTCGACGCGCTGGTCGGCAAGTACGAGCAGTACGCCTCCGCCAGGCCCCAGGGTCCCGTCATCAGCGTCGGGAGTCTGACCTGGCGGTCGTGGCGGGCGTCGTGAGGGGTGGTCGGTAGCCCGGGCCCATGGGCCGCCCCGGGCGCGTGCCCCCATTCGGCCCCATTCGGCCCCATTCGGAGCGAGGGTGACATTCGGTCACTCAGAGTGAGCAAGGGACGCCCTCGGTGCATCCGGGCGCGTGCCCCCATTCGGAGCGAGGGTGACATCCGGTCACTCAGAGTGAGCAAGGGACGCCCTCGGTGCATCCGGGACGCTCGGCAAAGCGGGCCTCCACCGACGCGGACCCGGCTGCTTCGAGCTCGGTTACTGGCTGACCGCCGACGCCGAGGGACGCGGCGTCATGACCGCGGTCGCGTCGACACTCACGGACGTCGCACTGGGCATTCGACACGTCACACGCGTCGAAATTCATTGCGACGCAGCCAATCTACGAAGCCAAGCGGTCCCCCGACGCCTCGGATACCGGCTGGCTCGCGTCGTCGATCATCCGATCACGACGCCGAGCCAGACCGGTCGTCAGATGATCTGGGTCTACGATGCCTGCTGACGCCACTCGGCCAGCGGAATTGCGCGTAGGTTCGGACGTGGCCGCTGCTTGGCCTGCTCGTACGCGCGCTCGAGGTCGGCGATCACTCGATCCGGTTGTGTACGAATCGTCTTCGGTGTGTGCGCGAGCACGATGGCGCCGTGCCCCTGAATGTGAGCACGTCGTTCCAGTGTCTTCGCGAACTCCGCCGGCGCAGAGTGATGCAGGAAGGATTCGACCTCGAACGCTAGGTAGACGTTGTCCTCGAGCAGATCGACGATGGCGATGAACTCGCCCGACGCCGTCAGAAGCACCCAGTTGGCCTTCATCGGCGGCAGTCCGCTTCTCTCGCACAAGGCGCGGGCTTCGACCTCGGCCACCGAATGAGCACCCGATGCCAACTCACGCAGAACGCGTCGTGGCAGCGCACTTCCGCGACCATTACCTGCTTTCAACTCGACGAGCAGCGCCTCGATGTCGGCGTCGCCCCGCTGTACGACCTCCGCGATGAGCGCCGTGATCCGTGCCGGGTCACTCATACGACGGACCGCGTCGAGAAGACAGCGATCGATGGGTGCGACGGGCAATCCGGACTTCGTCGTCACTTCCGGTATCCGCCAGGTGCGCTCGACGACGACGAATTCGGCGTCTTTACGGTGCTGCTCGTGCGGGATGAGCAGACCGACGTCGTTGGCCTGGAACCCTGCCGAGTATCCGTGAAGACCGAGCCCGGTGCGTCCGGTCAACAGGCAGTCGGGTCCCCCGTACATCACCGCCGCCGTCTGCCGCTGAAGTACGCTCGGAGGACCGTTGTGCAGCAACACAAGCCCGGGCAACATCCGTTGCCACGGACCACCTGAAGTTCTGTCGATGATCGTCTTCGCTCCCACCCCCATCCCCCGCAATACCGACGTGCGTATTACGCCGTTCTTGGATTTCGCGCGCAGTGCCGCGAAGTTGTCGTCTGCCCACTCCCCACGTTTCATGCGGGCATCGAACATGGCGGGTACGACACATTTCCGACTGATCGGGCGTATCTCACAGGTGCCTGTGGATAACTCGTCGAACTGTGGATAACTCGCGGGCTCCGACGGGTTGGTGGACCGAGGGCGCCCCTCGCTCACTCTGAGTGACCGTATGTCACCTTCGCTCGAACGGGGCTGCGCGGCCGAACACCAGCGAGGGCGCCCCTCGCTCACTCCGAGTGACCGTATGTCACCTTCGCTCGAACGGGGCTGCGCGGCCGAACACCAGCGAGGGCGCCCCTCGCTCACTCTGAGTGACCGTATGTGACATTCGGTCGCCGAGACCGGAGTCCCGCCAACCGGACCCCCACGAACCTCGACGCCACTGCCCACTGTCCGTACCGTTGGGTTGGCAACGGGGCGTCGGGGCCGACTCGGATTTTCGCAAGGGGGAAGCATGGCGATCACGGACATCAAGGAGTACGCCCATCTGACCGAGGCCGATATCGAGGCACTCGGGAAGGAGCTCGACGCGATTCGACGCGACGTCGAGGATTCACGCGGCGAGCGGGACGCGAAGTACGTTCAGCGCACCATCACGTTCCAGCGCTCGCTGATGGTGGCGGGCAGGCTCGTGCTGTTCGCGAGCAAGAAGAAACCGGCCTGGCTGTTGGGGTCGGCGTTGCTCGGTGTCGGCAAGATCATCGAGAACATGGAGTTGGGCCACAACGTCATTCACGGCCAGTGGGACTGGATGAACGACCCGGAGATTCATTCCAGTAACTGGGAGTGGGACAACACCTGCCCGTCGGCGGGGTGGAAGCATTCGCACAACTTCACCCATCACAAGTACACGAACATCGTCGGGCTCGACAACGACGTGGGCTACGGCATCCTGCGCATCACCCGCGACCAGGAGTGGCACCCGAAATACTTCGCGCAGCCGCTGGTCAACGCACTCCTGGCGACGTTCTTCGAGTGGGGCGTCGCGCTGCATCACCTCGAGACGGACAAGCTCCGGACCGGCGAAGTGAAGTGGGAGGACAAGAAGGAGATGGCGGTCGACGTCGTCCGCAAGATCGGCAGGCAGGTCGGCAAGGACTACATCCTGTTTCCTCTGCTGACGGGTCCCGCCTGGAAGTCGACGTTGACGGCGAATGCGACGGCGAACTTCATCCGCAACTACTGGTCCTACGGCGTCATCTTCTGCGGTCACTTCCCGGACGGTGCCGAGAAGTTCACGCTCGCCGAGTACGAGAAGGAAACGCAGCCCGAGTGGTATCTGCGACAGATGCTGGGCAGCGCCAACTTTCACGCCGGACCCTTAATGGCGTTCATGAGCGGCAACCTCTGCTACCAGATCGAACATCATCTGTTCCCGGATCTGCCGAGCAATCGGTACGCCGAGATCTCCGTCAGGATTCGCGCTCTGTGCGACAAGTACGACCTGCCGTACACGACGGGTTCGCTCGCGCATCAATACGGGCAGACACTGCGCACCATCATGAAACTGTCTCTGCCGAACCGGTTCCTGTCGGCGACGTCGGACGATGCACCGGAGACGTCGTCGGAGCTCAAGTTCCGTATTCGCGGCGGTATCAAGGAAGTGTTCGGCGTCGACCCGGCAACCGGCAAGCGCCGAGGTCTGAAGACGGCGCTCGCCATGATCGGAAAGCACACGCCGGTGCACACCGCTTGACGGAATGATCCGTGCTCGTCTGCCGTCAGCGCTACCGTTGCCAGGAGGTAGCAGGTAGCACTGACGGCAGGAGTGGGCAGTGACGAGCACATCGGTGTCACCGGAGGAGTCGGAACGCCACGGACGCGACACGGAGAAGTCGGCTCCGCGCGCATTCGTTCCTCCCGCGCACGGTCGGCTGACGGAAGTTCCGCACATCGCCGGGCTGGTGCTCGGGGTGTACGCGGTCTTCGTGTTCCTGTGGAGCCTGTCGCCTGCGTTGCGCGTCGTCATCCGGGTGCCGCGTGAGTACATCGACACCTACTATTTCGACGCCCCCGACACGTCGCTCTCGTGGGCGCTCGTCGTCGGCATTCTCGCGGCGGCGCTCGCGAGCCGCAAACGCATCGCCTGGTGGTTGTTGACGATCTACCTGGTGCTGCTGGCACTCACGAACATCGCCGAAGGCATCGACACCGGAAAGGTCGATGCCTGGATCGCGCTCGGCGTCCATCTCGTCGTCATCGGAATCCTCATCGCGTCCCGACGCGAGTTCTACACCCGCGTCAGGCGCGGCGCCGGCTGGAAAGCACTCGGGGTGTTGATTCTCGGTGCCGTCGTCGGCACCCTCGTCGGCTGGGCTCTCGTCGCGCTGTTCCCCGGCACTCTCCCGGAGAGCCAGACCTTCCTGTGGGCATTCAACCGCGTCACCGCGCTGGCGACCGTCGACAACGAGCAATTCGACGGTCGGCCACACGGTTTCGTCAACACCCTGCTCGGGCTGTTCGGCGCGCTCGCACTGCTCGCCGCGACCATCACGCTGTTCCGCTCACAGCGCTCGAGCAACGCACTGACCGGAAGCGACGAGTCGGCGCTACGCGGGCTGCTCGACAAGTGGGGCGCCGACGACTCGCTCGGATACTTCGCGACGCGTCGCGACAAGGCCGTCATCTTCGCACCGAGCGGCAAGGCAGCGGTGACGTACCGCGTCGAGATCGGCGTCTGCCTCGCCAGCGGCGATCCGATCGGAAACCCGGAGGCGTGGCCACACGCCATCGACGCGTGGCTCGGACTCGCCGAGAAGTACGGGTGGTCGCCTGCCGTCATGGGCGCAAGCGAGACCGGTGCGACGGCGTTCAAGCGCGCCGGACTCAACGTCCTCGAACTGGGCGACGAAGCGATTCTGAACACCAAGCATTTCAATCTGAACGGCCGAGAGATGCGCCCGGTACGACAGGCCGTCAACCGCGCCCGCAAGGCCGGCGTCACCGTCGAGATTCGACGGCACCGCGACATCCCGGCACCGGAGATGCAGGACATCATCGAGTGCGCCGACGCGTGGCGCGACACCGAGACCGAGCGCGGCTTCTCGATGGCACTGGGCCGCCTCGGGGATCCGCTCGACGGTGACTGCCTGCTCGTCCAGGCACGTCAGGGCGAGAAGACCGTCGCCGTTCTGTCGCTCGCGCCGTGGGGTCGCACCGGTGTGTCGCTGGATCTGATGCGTCGCGACCCGCAGTCACCGAACGGCGTCATCGAACTGCTGGTGACCGAACTGGCCACCGGCGGCGATCAATTCGGCGTCCAGAAGATCTCGCTCAACTTCGCGGTGTTCCGTTCGGTGTTCGAAGAAGGCAGCCGCATCGGCGCGGGTCCGGTACTGCGCATCTGGCGATCGGTGCTCGTCTTCTTCTCCCGGTGGTGGCAGCTGGAGGCCCTGTATCGCTCGAACGTGAAGTACCAACCGGAGTGGGAACCGCGCTACCTGTGCTTCGCCGACAATCGCGAACTCCCGAAGGTCGGGATCGCGTCGGCCATCGCCGAAGGCTTTCTGACGCTCCCCAGTTTCCGACGCGCGAGCAAGCACACCGGCAGTCACGTCGCGGTGCCTGCGGCGCTCGTCGGCAGCGAGCAGATCCACAGCGACGGCAGTGGGCCCGACACGGTCGACGACGAGCTCGTGTCGGTCGGCCCGAAGCGCCCCGACCAGGTGCGCGTCCGCATCGCAAAGCTGAACAGGCTCAGCGGAGACGGCGTCGAAGGCTACCCCGTCGCATATCCGCCGACGCATACCGTCGCCGATGCACTCACTGCACCACAGGGCACATCGGTCCGAATTGCCGGCCGTATCCTGCGAATTCGTGATTACGGCGGCGTCGCGTTCGCCGTCGTACGCGACTGGACCGACGACATCCAGGTGCTCTTCGACCGGATGCGAGTCGGCGACAAGCTCGACTCGTTCGACTCCGACTTCGATCTCGGTGATCTCATCGAGGTCAGCGGCGTCATCGGCCGTAGCAAGAAAGGTGAGTTCTCGCTGCTGGCGTCGGACTGGCGCATGAACGCCAAGTGCCTGCATCCGTTGCCGGACAAGTGGAAAGGACTCACCGACCCGGAATCCCGTGTGCGACAACGCTATGTGGACCTTGCGATCAACCCGTCCGCACGGAAGCTCATGATCGCGCGCAGCAATGTCGTGAAGTCACTACGAGATTCGTTGTCCGACCGCGGGTACATGGAAGTCGAGACACCCATCCTGCAACAGGTGCACGGCGGTGCCAACGCTGCCCCGTTCGTCACCCACATCAACGCGTACAATCTCGACCTGTACCTGCGCATCGCACCCGAGCTCTATCTCAAACGACTGTGCGTCGGCGGCATCGACAAGGTCTTCGAGATCGGCCGAGTGTTCCGCAACGAAGGCGCCGACTTCAAACACAACCCGGAGTTCACGATCCTCGAGGCATACGAAGCGCACAGCGATTACGAGCGCGCAATGGTGTTGTGCCGCGAGCTGATTCAGAAGGCGGCCGTCGCGGCGCACGGCCGCGAGATCGTGCTGCGACCCGACGGTCCGAACGGCGAGATGATCGAGATCGACATCTCCGGCGAATGGCCCGTCAAGACACTGCACGGAGCCGTCGCCGAGAAACTCGGAGTCGACGTCGCACCGGACACCCCGCTTCAGGAGCTGCAGCGACTGTGCGACGAGAACGACATTCCGTACGAAAAGGATTGGGACGCAGGCGCCGTCGCACAGGGCATGTACGAGCACCTCGTCGAGGACTACACCGAATTCCCGACGTTCTACAAGGACTTCCCGACGTCGATGTCACCGCTGACGCGTCCGCACCGCTCGATTCCCGGCGTCGCCGAGAAGTGGGACCTCGTCGCGTGGGGCGTCGAACTCGGGACCGCGTACAGCGAGCTGACCGATCCGGTCGATCAGCGTCAGCGACTGACCGAGCAGTCACTGCTCGCGGCAGGCGGGGACGAGGAGGCGATGTCTCTCGACGAGGACTTCCTGCAGGCACTCGAGTACGGCATGCCGCCCACCGGTGGACTCGGTATGGGCGTCGACCGCGTCGTCATGCTCATCACCGGCGGCAGCATCCGCGAGACCCTCGCGTTCCCTCTGGCGAAGCCACGACAGTGACGGCGTCGACGCTGGAATGTTTCACATGAAACCACCCGGCGAGTTCGTGACAGTGCATGGTCTGCGTACCCACGTACTCGTCACGGGCGGCGGTCCGGCGGTCGTGCTGTGCGGCGGACTCGGAGGTAACTGGTTCGATTGGAACGACTGTGTGGACATCCTGTCGCCGTTCCACACCGTCGTCGTGTTCGACCGCCCGGGCTTCGGGCTCAGCGAACCACTACCGCGCGGAACGACGCCGACGGCCGCCGGGGAGGCCGACCGCATCCTCGCGGTACTCGACGCAGTGGGACTCACCGAGCAGGCTTACGTCGTCGGCCACTCGATCGCCGGGTTCTACGCCGAGGCGTTCGCCCGGCTGCACCCGAGCCGAACGGCGGGCATTCTGCTGCTCGACTCCAGTGCCGAACGCGACCCGTGGGCGGTGATCCCGAAGTCGATACGCATATCGGCGGCGTACGGCCTCGCCACGACGTCGAGCGCGAGCGGTGTGCAGTACGTGCTCGGGCCGACGGTGCGCAGAATTCTCAACCACTCGATCCCGCCTGACGGCATTCCGATCGAGACGTACGACTGGATTCGGCAGATCTACCGCACCCCGTCGTACCTGGAAGCCGCGATGATCGAGAACTTCGTCTACCCCGACATGGCGAGCGAGCTGAATGCGATCCGTCGTCGGACACTCATGCCGGACGTGCCCGTCACGGTCGCCGCCGCCCACACCGGGCGCCCGACGCCATGGGGGCGCGCGTGGATTCGCAAACAACGACGGCTCGCGCAGTATCTGAACGCCGAGTTCGCCGTCGTCGACGACGCCCATCATCACGCGATGATCGACCAGCCGGAGGTCGTGTCGGGCCTGATAGCGAGGTTGGTGTCACATCACGAAGGCGTCGACACGTAACGTGTTCCCCGAGCCCGCAGCCCAAGACCCGAGCCCAAGCCCGGCGATGGCGCGGTAGCACGAAGGGAACCAGAGATGGGTACGCCGATCAGCACGACCCAGGGTCGTCAGTCCAAGCTTCTCGGTTTGGGCGTCTACAGGCCCGAACGAGTCGTGACCAACGACGAGATCTGTGAGTTCATCGACTCGAGCGACGAGTGGATTCAGACGCGGTCCGGGATCAAGAACCGACGTTTCGCCGAGCCCGAGGACAACGTCGTCAAGATGTCCATCGAGGCAGGCAAGAAGGCACTCGAGGCCAGCGGCGTCTCCGCCGACCAGATCGACACCGTCATCGTGGCGACGTCGACGCATCTCGAACTCACTCCGCAGGCCGCCGCGAAGGTCGCGCACGGTCTCGGCACCAAGGGCCCGGCCGCATTCGACATCTGCGCCGGATGTGCTGGATTCTGCTACGCACTGGCCGTCGCATCCGACCTGGTCAAGGCGGGCACCGCCCAGCACGTGCTGGTCATCGGTGCCGAACAGCTCAGCCTCACCACCGACCCGTACGACCGCACGACGCGATTCATCTTCGCCGACGGCGCGGGTGCCGTCGTGGTCGGAGCCAGCGACGAGACCGAGATCGGACCCGTCGTCTGGGGTTCGGACGGATCGCAGTCCGACGCCATCGTCCAGACCATCGACTGGTACGACTACATCACCACTGCGGACGCCGAGCGTCCGTGGATCAAGATGAACGGCATCTCCGTCTTCCGCTGGGCCGCGTTCGAGATGGGCAAGGCCGCACAGAAGGTTCTCGACGTCGCGGGCATGAAAGCCGACGAGGTCCATGCCTTCGTCCCGCACCAGGCCAACAGCCGCATCACCGAGCTTCTCGCCAAGAGCCTGAACCTGCCCGACGAGACGCCTGTCGCCAACGACATCGCCGAGACCGGCAACACGTCGGCCGCGTCGATCCCGCTGGCGATGGAAGAGCTGCTGCGCACCGGCAAGGTCAAGCCGGGCGATTCCGCGCTGCTGCTCGCATTCGGCGCCGGCCTCTCCTACGCGGGCCAGGTCGTCAAGCTTCCGAAGCTGTAACACATCGCGTCGAGATCGAGGTTGTGCCGGCGAAACACGGTTTTCGTGGGCACAACCTCGATCTGGGCGGGAGTGGAGTAGGTTTTCGACGCGCTGGGTACCTTTGGCTACATGCCGAAGCCACCGTTGCCTGCAGATGCCGTCGAACTCCTGAAGAAGCCGAACCCGGCCGTCATGGCCGTCGTGCGCGCCGACGGAACGCCCATCACCGCTCCCACCTGGTACCTGTGGGAAGACGACAAGATCGTCCTCAACTTCCAGGCCGACCGTAAGCGCCTCGAACACATCAAGGCCAACCCCAAGGTCTCCATCTCCGTGCTCGACGAGGCCAGCTGGTACACCCACGTCACCGTCCACGGCACCATCACGCTGCAGGACGACCCGAACCTCGTCGACATCGACCGCATCTCGACTCACTACACGGGTGAGCCGTATCCCGTGCGCGACCAGGCGCGTGTCACCGGGTATCTCGAGGTCGACGCCTACGTCGGGTGGGGCAAAGTCAGCTCGTGACCTCCGCATGATCTCCTGGCCGGTCGCCGTCACCATCGCGTCGGTGTGCGTCGGATTCGTCTTGTTCGTGTCTGCAGCCGCAGGCGCTCAGCAACGATGGAATCGCCGACGCGTCATCGCCCTTCTGGTGGCGGCGATCTGCTGTCTCAGCGTCGTGCCGTTGACGGTGGCGCTGGCAGCTGCGGTCTGACACGACCGAATTGCCCGATATTCGGGCCGATGCGAGACTTTGCTGATGGCCTATCAGCAGGGACCGTATCCGGGCTACCGATTTCAGCCTCCCCGTCGAACGAACACGATGGCGATCGGTGCGCTGATCTGCGGCGTCTTCGGGCTGTTCACCGGCATTGCGGGCGTCGTCGCCGTCGTTCTCGGCCATATCGCGCGCAACCAGATCAAGCGAACCGGTGAGCAGGGTGCCGGGATCGCGCTGGCCGGGCTGATTCTCGGCTACCTGAGCGTGGTCCTACTGGCGGTCGCGGTCACGGTGTACGCCCTGGTCGTGATCGCGTTCGTCACCGCGTGAGTGCGCTTCGCACCCGTCCGCGGATAGTTGCACCCTGGCCCGACTATCCGCGCACGAGCCGCGCAGCGGCGGCCGCGGCGACCGCAAGACTCGCGACGAACACCGCCATCGCCGTCCAGCCGAACTGCTGGTAGACGACGCCGCCGACCCAGCCGACGAGGGACGAGCCGCCGTAGTAGAAGAGGTTGTACAGCGACGTGGTCTGAGCGCGGCCGACCGTCGCGCGTTGACCCGTCCAGCCCGACGCGATCGCGTGGGCGGCGAAGAATCCGACGGTCAGGATGACGAGTCCGACCAGAATGACGATCAGATTGCTGCTGATCGTCAGCGCGACACCGGCGATCATGACGGCCGTCGACCCCGCGAGTACCGGACCACGGCCATGCTTGACGGCCAACTGCCCGGCGACTCGTGACGACACCGTGCCGCTCAGGTACGCGACGAAGATCAGGCTGATCAGCGACTGCGGCAGACCGAACTGCGCACTTTCGAGGCGGAAACCGAGGAAGTTGTAGATCGCGACGAACCCGCCCATCAGCAGGAAGCCCTGCGAGTACAGCGCGAGCATGCTCGGTTCGCGCAGGTTCGCCCACAGCCGTGCCCCGAGTGACGGCCCGTCGGACGTGCCACCGACGAACCGTCGCGGCGTGGGGGCCAGAAACAGGAAGAGGCCTGCGGCGACGGCCGCGATGATCGACACGGTCAACGTCCCGACACGCCAGTTCGTGAATTCGCCGACGGGTCCCGCGACGATGCGTCCGAGCAGCCCACCGAGCGTCGTGCCCGAGACGTAGGTCGCGGCAGCGAGCGCGGTGTGGCTGCGGTGGACCTCCTCGCTCAGGTAGGCGATGGCGATCGCGGGCAGTCCGCCGAGAGCCGCGCCCTCGAAGAAACGTAGCGACAGCAGCATCGGTAGCGAACCGGACAGCGGAACGACGAGTCCCAACATCGTCGCGACGACGATGGAGACGGACATGGCACGGACGCGTCCGATGCGGTCGGCGACGATCGACCACGGCAGGACCGACACGGCGACGCCGACGGTCGCCAACCCGACCGCAAGAGACGACTGCGACGGCGTGATCTGCAGGTTCGACGCGATGAGCGGCAGGATGCCCTGCACCGAGTACAGCTGAGCGAACGTCGCGATGCCGGCGAACAACAGCGCGGCGACGAGTTTCTTGTACTCGCGCGATCCCCGCGGATGCCCCTCCCAGCCATACCGCTGGACTTCACTGACCGATGCACTCATTGCCTCGACGTTAGAAGTCGTGGGGAACATACGTCCAATGCATGACGGCACCGCTTTTCATGCGTCGGCGATATCATTGGCTCTATGCGCGACGAGGCAGCGGCATTGCTCCCGCTCATTCCGACGATCCTGGCCGTCGCCGATACCGAGCACATCACCGAGGCGTCGCACGTGCTCGGCGTTCCGCAGCCGACGGTCAGCCGTCAGATGGCGAGAGCGTCGGCGATTCTCGGGGTCGACATCGTCGAGCGGAAGGGTCGAGGAATCTCGCTGACGACGACGGGACGCATCCTGGTTCCGTACCTCGAACGAGCCGTCGCCGACCTCGAAGCCGGTCTCGACGCGATGAGCGAGCACGACGCCCGTGCACGTGGCCGGATCTCGATCAGCTTCCAGAACACGCTCGGCGAGGACGTCGTGCCTGCGCTGATCAAACGGTTCCGCGCCGACCATCCGGCCGTCACGTTCGCGCTCGATCAGGGCGCGCGCACACGATGCCTCGACCGTCTCGACAACGGGTCTGCCGACGTCGCGTTCGTGTCGCTCAGCGCCGAGCACACCGAGGACAACTCGTTCCAGCTGTACGAGGAGAGACTCGTGCTGGTCGTGCCCGCCGATCACCGGCTCGCGCGTCGGAAATCGGTGAATCTGACCGACACCGCCGAGGAAAGTTACGTCGCGATGGGCCATGGATTCGGCATGCGCTCGATCTGCGAGGACCTGTGGGCGGAGTCGGGCATCACCCCGGACATCGCGTTCGAGGGCCAGGACATCCACACCGTGCGCGGTCTCGTCGGCGCCGGCCTCGGCGTCAGCATTCTGCCGCGCCTGCGTGGTCAGGGCCCCGAGACCGTCGAGGTCCGCATCGACGACCTGTCTGCTCGACGACGCATCGGCATGGTGTGGCCGACGCGTCAGCTCGCGCGTCAGGTCCAGGCTTTTCGGACCATGGTGATCCGAAGCGGCAGAAGCCTCGTGGTTAGGTAGAGCAGTGCAGCTGATCCTCGTGCGCCACGCACTCCCGCAACGGTCCGAGGTGTCGGCCGACCCACCGCTCGACGAACTCGGCCACGAGCAGGCGAAACGAGTTCCAGGTGCGTTGGCCCGCTTTCCGATCGCGAAGACCGTCGCCAGCACGCAGCTGCGCGCGGTGCAGACCGGAACCGTGCTCGCCGCCGAGCTCGGCTTGTCGTTGGAGTCCGACGAGCGCATCGCCGAGTACGACCGCGACTTCGCCGGCTACATCCCGATCGAAGCCGCGCGCACCGAGTTCCGCGACGCCTTCGAGCGGATCAAGGCCGGGCACCTGCCCGAACAGGTCGACGAGGCAGCCTTCCGGGCGCGTGTGCTCGACGGGATCGCGGACGCGGTCGACGGCGTCGAACACAGCGATACCGTCGTCGTCTTCGCGCACGGCGGCGTCGTCAACATCCTGCTGCAACACATCCTCGGCACGCCGAAGGTGCTCGGCTTCCCGATCGACTACTGCTCGATTACTCGGATTCTGTACGCGCGCAACGGAAATCGATCGGTTGCGTCGGTCAACGAGACTCAGCACGTGTGGGATCTGCTGCCGCGGAACCGCTGACGGCGTCCGAATCTCATAGGACTCTTAAACTGCCAGGTCGCACCGGCTTTTCACCCGTTTCACCGGCTCTTCGTGGTCGAGACGACCTGTCGAGACGGTTAGCCTCAGGGACACTATGCGCGTATCCAGTGTCCTTCGCAGGCCGTCCGTTGCACTCCTTGCCATCGCCTTCCCGCTGGTTGCCGCCGGTGCGTTCACACTCGGTGCAGGCTACGACCTCGACCCGGCCGAGACCGTCCGGGTGGACACTGCCACCGAAACGCCCGCCGAGGCGTCCGGTGACCCGCTGGCGTCGCCGCGGCAGAACCTGCAGCGGGCAGGGCTTCCCATCAGCTTGCTGTCCGGCGGTCTGACTCAGCTCACCGACGGGGGCAACCAGCTCAACGACGGTGCCGGACAGCTGTCCGACGGCATCACCCTGGCCCACGACGGCACGGTCCAGCTCGCCGACGGGTGGGTGCAGTACCGCGACGGCATCGGTCAGCTCGGCGACGGCGCGTCGCAGATCAGCGGTGGCGTCGACCTGGTGGTCGATCAACTCACCGGATTGGGTGAGCAGCAGGCAGGCTTCACCGCGCAGCTCGAGGCCGCAGCGGCCCAGGTCGCCGCATTCCCGACACCCGGATCGCAGGAAGCTGCCGCACAGATTCGCGGCGTCATCGACACGTTGAACACCCAGGGACTCGGGCCGCAGACACTCGGCCAGCTCTCCGAACTGAAGAGCGGGGCGCGTCAGCTGTCGAGCGAGCTCAACGACCCGTCGAGCCAATTCCTGACTGCGACAGGACAGATCGGCGACGCCACCGTCCAGCTCAGGGACGGACTCGGCCAGCTCGACGACGGCGGCAAGCAGCTGCGCGCGGGCACGCAACAGCTGGTCACATCCGTCGAACCGGTCCCGGGCATCGTCAGCGGCATCCAGACGAACGTCAGCGAGGCGACGGCCGGGTTGCCGTCGGCCAAGGAACTGAGCGCACCGGCCGCGACGCCTACCGCCGTGACGGTCGACGAGTCGGAGGCCTCGGTCGCGCCGTATCTGATCGCCGCACTCGTCGCCGTCGGTGCTGTCGGGGCCGTCAGTCTCGTGCGCGTCCTCAGCCGGGATAGCCGCCCGCAGAATTCAGGGTCACTCCGCGGGCTACGCTCCTGGCTTGCGGCAGGCGTCGCCTCCCTGGCCGTCGGTGTAGCGGCAGCACTCGCGTTCGCGTTCACCGCACCCGACGCCTCGATCGGCGCCCTCCTCGGCGCCGGTGCATTCCTGCTGGTCTCGGCGGCCGCCTACCTCGCCGCCGCAGGTGCGATTCAGCGGGTGCTCGGTGCAGCCGTCGGACAGGCGGTCAATCTCGCGCTTCTGCTCGTACAGGTCGTCGTCTGCGGCGCGGCGTACGCGTCGAACGCGGCGATCTGGGGTCAGATGTCGGCCTTCGTGCCGATGGCCTACACCGCGGCCGGTGCCCGCGACATCGGCGACGGGACCATGACGTCGACGGCCTGGGTTGCCGTCGCACTCACCGTCGTTCTGCTCGTGATCTCCGGTCTCGTGTACCGAGGAGTCTCGACGACGCGGGTGCCCGAGGAGTCCGCAAGCCTCGCGTAGCCGTCGAATTGTCGGAAAGCGCCGGTACGGTCATATCGGACGCTCCACCCGGCACCCGACGCGAAGGGGAATCGTGCACGACAAGGCGACGCGGAAAGACTGGCTCGGGCTGAGTGTCCTCGTCATTCCGATCCTGCTGGTCTCGATGGATATCTCGGTGCTGTACCTGGCCTTGCCCGCGGTCACCGCGGATCTCGAGCCCAGCAGCAATCAGACGCTCTGGATTCTCGACCTGTACGGATTTCTGCTCGCGGGCCTGCTCATCACGATGGGATCGGTCGGCGACCGCATCGGCCGACGCAGGTTGCTGCTGATCGGCGCGCTCGTGTTCGGTGCGGCATCGCTCATCGCCGCATTCTCCACCTCGCCTGAGATGTTGCTCGTCGCGCGAGCCCTGCTCGGCGTCGGTGGCGCCACCATCGCGCCCAGCACGCTTTCGTTGATCCGCAACATGTTTCACGATCCCGCGCAGCGCAAGGAAGCCATCGGACTGTGGACGGCGGGCTTCGCGGGCGGCGGCGCGATCGGGCCCGTCGTCGGCGGCTTCCTGCTCGAGCATTTCTGGTGGGGTTCGGTGTTTCTCGTCAACATCCCGGTGATGGTGCTGTTGCTGGTCAGTGCGCCCCTGCTCGTCCCCGAATTCAAGGATCCCGATCCCGGGAAGTTCGATCCCCTGAGCGTCGTACTGTCGATCGCCGCGATGCTCGGGGTCGTCTATGCCATCAAGCACGGCGCGCAGGACGGACTCGACGCCGCGACCATCGGGGCCGCCGTCGGCGGGCTGATCCTCAGCTTCTTCTTCGTCAGGCGTCAGCGCCGCGGACGAGACCCGCTCATCGATGTCACCCTGTTCTCCGAACGTGCCTTCACCACAGCCGTTCTCGTGCAGTTCCTCGTCATCTTCGCGGTCACGGGTTTCAGTCTGTTCGCGTCGCAGTACCTGCAACTGGTGGTCGGACTCGGCCCGCTCGCCGCCGGCCTGTGGCTGCTCATCCCGGCCGCGGCTGCCGCAGCGGGAGCCGTCTTCTCTCCGGCCGTCAGCAAGGTCGTCCCGACGGGTGTCATCATCGCCGGTGGTCTGCTGCTGATCAGCATCGGCGCATTCACGATGACCTTCATCGAAGCCGGATCGGGACTGCCACTGCTCATCACCGGTATGACGGCGATGATGCTCGGCATCGGTGCGGCGTCGACGATGAACTCGGACATCGTTCTCACCGCAGCGGCACCGGAGAAAGCAGGTGCCGCATCGGCGTTGTCCGAGACCGGTGCCGAGCTGGGAGGCGCCGTCGGCATCGCCATCCTCGGCACGATCGGTACCACCGTCTACCGCAACCGTGTCTCCGACGCCCTACCGCCCGAGACACCACCCGAGGTCGCCGGCCCCGCGTCGGAAACCGTGGGTGGCGGTATGGCCGTCGCCGACTATCTCCCAACGCCGCTGAACGACATGCTGCGTGAGTTGGCCGCATCGAGCTTCGTCGACGGCTTCAACCTCGCCGCGGCATGGAGTGCAGCGGGAATGGGTGTCGCCGCGGTGGCCGTCTACCTGCTGCTTCGTTCGCGGCAGGCCGTCGTTGACAAGGTCTAGGCCTTGCTGCGCAGATAGTTCGCCAGCCAGGTCGTCGCGCTCGTTCCGTTCGCGTCGACGGCGTAGCTGCCGTACTCCTGGTGGATGCCGGAGCGGTAGAACGCGTCGATCTCGCGTCGACGCTGCTCGTTGGCCTGATCGGTCAGCTGGCCCTGCAGGATCGGTAGGCCGCCCGCGTCGGCGATGTCACCGAGCAGAACCTGCGCCTCCTGCCCAGCCTGCTGCAGCACGTTCGGATTCGGATCGGACGACACCGCGAGGAACCCGGCGAGGCGCGCGATGTAGTCGTCCTTCGGCGTCGAGCAATACAGATCGCCGACGGCGCAGAACGTCCGAACCACCGGGCTGACGAATCCGAAACCGCCGACCCGAGGCCCACCGACGCCGGTGCCGACGACCTCGGGCCCGACCAACGCGTCGACGTCGGAACGCTTGGGGTCGGAGATGAGTCCGACGGCGACCAACCGATCCGCGGGTACGACGCCCAGACCGCTGCCGATCGAGGCCGCGAGGTCGCCTGCCGCGTCGGCACCCTGGCTGTAGCCGATGACCGCGAGTTTCGTTGCGCCGCAACGATCCGCCATCGCCTTCAGCATGCCGCCCGCATTGGCCGTCGCGATCGCGCGTGACTCGCCGTACACGCCGCCCTCCCACGGGAACGCGGTGGCGGGGTACGACACGTACTCGGTGCGAATGTCCGCGCTCGCGATGCGATCCGTGACGGCGGTCAGCATGCCCGGCCGCGGGGCTGCGCCCGAACTGGTCTCCCACGTGCCGGGAATCGCGGCGACGTAGAGGCTGGGACAGTCGGCAGGATCGGCCGACACGGGACCGGCAGTCAGAGCAGCGGTCCCCGCGACGACGGCCGCAAGTGTTCCGACGGCAGCGACGAGCTTCTTCACACGCATTCTGGACGGCCTCACTGATACTCGGGCGTGACGTTGTCATCCGTGACAATGCCAGCCGTCCATGTCGAAACGATGCCCGTCCGGTTAACGGAGGTAACCGAAGCGCTCGCCCACGAACGCACGCCCCCCAAACGCATCGATGGACCGTAGCAACCGTCTATCGGCTGCTGCGGTCCATCGATGCCGGCCGGGAGCGGAGCCTGCGGAGTGACCCAACGATGCCCGGGGGCGGGAGAAACTACCGCTGCGGCGCCTGCGTCGGCACGATCGGCGCGGGGAGCGCCGTTGCACCCTGCAGGAACGTGTCGACAGCTGCTGCGCAGGAACGACCTTCGGCGATCGCCCACACGATGAGCGACTGGCCACGGCCCATGTCACCGGCGACGAAGACGCCGTCGACGTTGGTTGCCCATTCGTTGGTGCGCTTGACGTTGCCGCGCTCGTTCAGGTCGACACCGAGATCGGTGAGCAGACCCGGCTTCTCCGGTCCGACGAAGCCCATCGCCAGCAGGACGAGATCGGCCTCGAGCGTGAACTCGCTACCCTCGACCTTCTCGAACTTGCCGCCCTTGAACTCGACCTCGTGCGCCTCGAGCGCGGTGATCTTGCCGTCCTTGCCGACGAAACGCTCGGTGTTGACGGAGAACACGCGCTCGCCGCCTTCCTCGTGCGCGGACGCGACGCGGAACATCAGCGGGTACATCGGCCACGGCGTCGAGGTGGCGCGCTCGGCAGGCGGGCGAGCCATGATCTCGAACTGGTGGACACTCTCGGCACCCTGACGGTGCGACGTGCCGAGGCAGTCTGCACCGGTGTCACCGCCACCGATGATGACGACCTTCTTGCCCTTGGCCGACACGGGCGGCTCGGCGTAGTCGCCCTGCTGCACACGGTTGGCGTGCGGCAGGAACTCCATCGCCTGGTAGATGCCCTCGAGCTCGCGGCCTTCGATCGGCAGGTCGCGCCACGCGGTGGCACCACCGGACAGCACGACGGCGTCGAACTGCGCGCGCAGCTCGTCGGCGGTGATGTCGACACCGACGTTGACGCCGGTACGGAACACCGTGCCCTCGGCCTCCATCTGAGCCAAACGGCGGTCGATGTGGCGCTTCTCCATCTTGAACTCGGGAATGCCGTAGCGCAGCAGACCACCGATGCGGTCGGCACGCTCGAACACCGTGACGGTGTGGCCGGCGCGCGTGAGCTGCTGTGCCGCAGCCAATCCCGCGGGACCGGAACCGACGACGGCGACCGTCTTGCCGGTCAGATGCGTCGGATAGACCGGAGCGACCCAGCCTTCCTCGAACGCCTTGTCGATGATCTCGACCTCGACCTGCTTGATGGTGACCGGATCCTGGTTGATGCCCAGGACGCACGACGCCTCACACGGCGCCGGGCACAACCGACCGGTGAACTCCGGGAAGTTGTTGGTCGCGTGCAGACGGTCGATGCTCTCGCGCCAGCGATCCTTGTAGACCAGGTCGTTCCACTCGGGGATCAGATTACCGAGGGGGCAACCGTTGTGGCAGAACGGAATTCCGCAGTCCATGCAGCGGCTGGCCTGTGTCCGCAGGGTGTCCTTCGAGAAGTCTTCGTAGACCTCTTTCCAGTCCATCAGACGCAGGTCGACCGGCCGACGCTTCGGCAGTTCGCGGACGGTGTTCTTCAGAAATCCCTGTGGGTCACCCACGAGCTGCCTCCATGATCGCCTCGTCCACGTCCGCGCCCGACTTCTCGGCCTCGGAGATGGCAAGCAGTACCTTCTTGTAGTCGCGCGGCATGACCTTCACGAAATGGTTCACCTGCTGTGACCAGTCCGCCAGGATGCGTTCTGCGACTGCGGATCCCGTTTCCTCGTGGTGACGGGTGACGATGTCCTTGAGCCACGTGAACTCGTCGCCCTCGAGCTCCTCGATGTCGACCAGCTCGGTGTTCAGGTTTGCCTCGAACGTCTTGTTCGGGTCGAACACGAACGCCACGCCACCGGACATACCGGCGCCGAAGTTGCGTCCCGTCTCACCGAGAATGACGACCTTGCCGCCGGTCATGTACTCGCAACCGTGGTCGCCGACGCCCTCGACGACGGCCACCGCACCGGAGTTACGGACGGCGAAACGCTCGCCGACGACGCCGCGGATGAGAGCCTCACCCTGTGTCGCACCGAACAGGAAGACGTTGCCACCGATGATGTTGTCCTCGGCGACGAAGCCCTCGGGAGCGTTCAGCGACGGGCGCACGATGATGCGTCCACCCGACAGACCCTTGCCGACGAAGTCGTTGGCGTCGCCGTGCAGGCGCAGGGTCATGCCCGACGGAACGAAGGCACCGAAGCTGTTGCCCGCCGAACCGGTGAACGTGATGTCGATCGTGTTGTCGGGCAGGCCGACTCCGCCGTACGCCTTGGTCAGCTCGTGTCCGAGCATGGTGCCGACCGTGCGGTTGACGTTCGTGATCTTGGTTTCGAACGTGACCTTCTCGCCCTTGTCGAGAGCGTTACGGCTTTGGACGATGAGCTGCTGGTCGAGAGCCTTCTCGAGTCCGTGATCCTGGACGCCCGTGTTGTAGAGGTCCTGGTTCATGAACGCGGATTCGACCTCGTCGAGGATCGGCGACAGATCGAGCTTCGACGCCTTCCACGCTTCCTTGGCAGCGGTCGTGTCGAGCAGCTGGACCTGGCCGATGGCCTCGTTCAGCGTGCGGAAGCCGAGCTCTGCGAGGAGCTCGCGAACCTCTTCTGCGATGAACATGAAGAAGTTCTCGACGAACTCCGGTTTGCCGGCGAAACGCTTGCGCAGCACGGGGTTCTGCGTCGCGACACCCACCGGGCAGGTGTCGAGGTGGCAGACGCGCATCATGATGCAGCCCGACACGACGAGAGGTGCTGTGGCGAAACCGAACTCCTCACCACCGAGCAGTGCGGCAACCATGACGTCGCGACCGGTCTTGAGCTGGCCGTCGACCTGGACGACGATGCGGTCGCGAAGTCCGTTGAGCAGCAACGTCTGCTGGGTCTCGGCGAGGCCGAGCTCCCAGGGTCCACCGGCGTGCTTGACCGACGTCAGCGGCGTGGCTCCCGTGCCACCGTCGTGACCGGAGATCAGGACGACGTCGGCGTGCGCCTTCGAGACACCTGCTGCGACGGTTCCGACACCGACCTCGGAGACCAGCTTCACGTGGATGCGTGCCTCGGGGTTGGCGTTCTTCAGGTCGTGGATCAGCTGCGCGAGATCCTCGATCGAGTAGATGTCGTGGTGCGGCGGCGGCGAGATCAGGCCGACGCCGGGCGTCGAGTGCCGAACCTCGGCGACCCACGGGTACACCTTGTGCGCCGGAAGCTGGCCGCCCTCACCGGGCTTCGCTCCCTGCGCCATCTTGATCTGGATGTCGGTGCAGTTGGTCAGGTAATGCGAGGTGACACCGAAGCGTCCCGACGCGACCTGCTTGATGGCACTGCGTCGCCAGTCGCCGTTCTCCTCCGGCTCGAAGCGCGAGACGTCCTCGCCGCCCTCACCCGAGTTCGACCGTCCACCAAGGCGATTCATCGCGATGGCGAGGGTCTCGTGCGCCTCGGCCGAGATGGAGCCGTAGCTCATCGCACCCGTCGAGAAGCGCTTGACGATCTCCGATGCCGGTTCGACCTCGTCGATCGAAATCGGCTGGCGCTCTTCGGTCTTGAAACGGAACAGGCCACGCAGCGAGGCGAGACGCTCGGACTGGTCGTCGACCATCTTCGTGTATTCCTTGAAGATGTCGTACTGACCCGTGCGAGTCGAGTGCTGCAGCTTGAACACGGTGTCGGGGTTGAAGAGGTGGTACTCACCTTCCCGACGCCACTGGTACTCGCCGCCGGTCTCGAGCTCGCGGTGAGCACGCTCCTGGCGGTTCTCCAGGTACGCGACGCCGTGGCGCGTGGCGACGTCCTGCGCGACCTGCTCCAGGTCGATGCCGCCCAGGTGGCTGTTGAGGCCGGTGAAGTACTCGTCGACGAGCTCCTGCGACAGGCCGATGACCTGGAACAGCTGCGCACCGGTGTACGACGCCAGCGTCGAGATGCCCATCTTGGACATCACCTTCAGGACACCCTTGCCTGCTGCCTTGATGTAGTTGGCGACGGCCTTGTCGAACTCGATGCCGGTGAGTGCGCCGCGCTCGATCATGTCCTCGATGGACTCGAAGGCCATGTACGGGTTGACCGCTGCCGCACCGAAACCGATGAGCAGAGCCATGTGGTGCACCTCGCGGGCGTCACCGGACTCGATGATCAGACCGACCTTGGTGCGCGTCTTCTCGCGGACCAGGTGATGGTGCACAGCCGAGGTCAGCAGCAGCGACGGGATCGGCGCGAGCTTCTCGCTCGACTCGCGGTCGGACAGCACGATGATGCGTGCGCCACCGGAGATCGCGGCAGACACCTGAGAACGGATGGCCTCCAACGACTTCCGGAGCCCTTCACCACCCTCGGCGACGGGGTACAGACCACGCACGACGACCGAACGCAGTTCGTCCTGGGTGCCGTCGTCGTTGATGTGAACGAGCTTGGCCAGATCGTCGTTGTGCAGGATCGGCTGAGGAAGCACGATCTGCTTGCACGCGTCGGGGCCCGGGTTGAGCAGGTCGCCCTCGGGTCCGATGGTGCCACCGAGACTGGTGACGATCTCTTCGCGGATCGCGTCGAGCGGCGGGTTGGTGACCTGCGCGAACAGCTGCGAGAAGTAGTCGAACAGCATGCGCGGGCGCGCCGACAGGACGGCGATCGGGGTGTCGGTTCCCATCGAACCGATTGCCTCGGCACCGGTCTTCGCCATCGGCGAGACGAGGACGTTCAGCTCTTCGGTGGTGTAACCGAAGATCTGCTGACGGATGAGGACGCGATCGTGCGGCATGTGCACGTGCGGGCGATCCGGCAGATCGTCGATCGAGGTCAGACCCTCGTCGAGCCACTGCTGGTACGGATGCTCGGCAGCAAGCTCGTCCTTGATCTCGTCGTCGGAGACGATGCGTCCCTGCGCGGTGTCCACGAGGAACATGCGACCGGGCTGCAGACGGACCTTCTTGACGACCTTCGCCGGATCGATGTCGAGGACGCCGACCTCGGACGCCATGACGACGAGGCCGTCCTCGGTGACCCACAACCGGCTGGGGCGCAAGCCGTTTCGGTCGAGAACCGCGCCGATGACGGTGCCGTCGGTGAAGCAGACCGATGCAGGTCCGTCCCACGGCTCCATGAGCGACGAGTGGTACTGGTAGAACGCCCGACGAGCGGGGTCCATGGACTCGTGACGCTCCCAGGCCTCGGGAATCATCATCAGGACCGCGTGCGGAAGGCTGCGTCCGCCGAGGTGCAGCAGCTCGAGGACCTCGTCGAACCGAGCGGTGTCACTGGCACCGTGGGTGACGACGGGGAAGATCTTCTCGAGCGCCTCGGAACCGCCGAACACGTCGGAGGCGATCAGAGCCTCGCGAGCGCGCATCCAGTTCTCGTTGCCGGTAGCGGTGTTGATCTCGCCGTTGTGGGCGACGCGTCGGAACGGGTGCGCCAGCGGCCACGACGGGAACGTGTTGGTGGAGAAGCGGGAGTGGACCAGACCGAGAGCACTCTCGAGCCGATCGTCCTGCAGATCCAGGTAGAAGCCCTTGAGCTGAGGCGTCGTCAGCATGCCCTTGTAGACGAACGTCTGCGACGACAGCGACGGGAAGTAGACGGTCTCGCGACCGGGAACGTCCTTGCCTGCACCCTCTTCACCGAGCTCGTGCTCGATGCGCTTGCGAATCACGAAAGCGCGGCGCTCGAGTTCCAGGTCGGTAACGGAGAAGTCAGGGGCGGCGAAGAACAACTGACGGAACGTCGGCATCGCGTCGCGCGCAAGTGCACCGAGGGAGGAGTCGTCGGTGGGGACCTCACGCCAGCCGAGGACCTGCATGCCCTCGTCCTCGACGATTCGAGCCACGTCGTCGCACGCACGCGCAGCGTCCTTCTTGCCCTGCGGCAGGAACGCAACTCCGGTGGCGTACGCGCCTTCGGCGGGCAGCTCGAAATCGACAACGGCACGGAAGAAGGCGTCCGGTACCTGGATGAGGATTCCGGCGCCGTCACCGGTGTTCGGCTCGGAGCCGGCGGCGCCCCGATGTTCGAGATTGACCAGCGCGGTGATGGCCTTCTCGACGATGTCTCGACTACGACGACCATGCATGTCCACGACGAACGCGACACCACAGGAGTCGTGCTCGTTACGGGGGTCGTAGAGGCCTTGCGGGCCCGGAGTGTGCTTCATACCTAGCCTTCGGATAAGTCCAGCCTTCAAGTACGTCGGATCGGCTCGGCACGAATTGCCGGCCGTCGCGGACGGCTCTTCGGTGCCGTTCGCCGTTGAAGCAGCACCCCCGGATCGACGATCTTCGACTAACCTCGAGCGGGTGGGCTCCGGTGTAGTTCGCAGCGTCGTACGGGCGGATCGGGCATCGGGTACGCCGGTCCAACCACAAACGATAAGTCAGTACCTAGCCCACCTCGCAAATTAGGTATACCTATTCAGGCCCTCTACCTGGTGTTTCGTGATTTCTCACGTCGCTCACAGCGCCCCCCTGCGCTCGAAAATGCATGCGTCGTAACCACCCTCGGCACGGAAACTACTCCCACGGGGGTCCACGCGCACCGAGATCCGCGCTCTGGGGCGGGATTTGGGGAAATTACACACCTGTGGTTTCGCCGCGTCGCACAGGCACGTGCATTCGTGGGAGAAGGCAGAGTTTGCCGGGCTCGCACCGGGGGTATGAAGCGGCGGGCTGTGGACAATCCCAGAAATGACAACTGGCCGCAGCGATCGAATCAGCTGCGGCCAGTGTTGTGGGCGGAGGGGGACTTGAACCCCCACGTCCCGAAGGACACTGGCACCTGAAGCCAGCGCGTCTGCCATTCCGCCACCCGCCCGGGCGACGTCGAAAACACTAACACGCACATCCGGCAGCGATGAAATCGCGTCGTTACCAGCCCATCGGCGGCGACGCCCGGCAACCGGCAACGTATATCATGCTTGAACGACGACCTCGAGCCGACACGCGCTCGTCGGTCACAGGAGGATCGAGACCGGGAGGAGAGGTCACCCATGGGCATTGTCCAGCGCTTCGAGCGAAAGTTGCAGGGAGCGGTCGGTGACGTGTTCGCCCGCGTGTTCGGCGGCGGTGTGGTTCCGCAAGAAGTGGAAGCCGCGCTTCAGCAGGAGGCGTCGGACCGAGTCACACAGCTCGAGAGTGGCCATTACCTCGCACCGAACAGCTATGTGATCACCATCAACAGTTCCGATCACGACGAACTGGCTGCCGACCGAGATCTGACGGTGAAGGCGTTCTCCCGTCACCTCGGCGATTACATCCGAGATCAGGGCTGGCAGACGTACGGCGACGTGGCAGTCAGATTCGAACCGTCACCCACTCTGCACACCGGACAATTCCGGGCCAGTGGTTCGGTGGATCCCGATGTGGGACGATCACCGACTGCAACCGCACGACCTCCGCGCCCGTCAGCCCCACCCCAGTCGACATCAGGAGCCGGCCCAATGACGCAGAACCCAGGCTACGACCCCAACCGCGATCCGGCCGACGGCTCTCGCCAGGATCCGCGGAGTCGTGGCGGATACCCGGCACCCGGGCAGGATTCGCGGTACGCGCAGCAGAACGGCTACGACGCGCAGGGACGCGACCAGGGCTACCGCAACGGCACGCCTTACCCGGGCAACGCGCCTCAGGACGATCGCTACGACCCGCAGTCGTACGACCAGGGCTCCTACGAGCGGGGTTACGACCAGCAGGCGTACGGACAGCAGGCCTACTCCGACCAGAACTACGCCGACCAGGGCTACGGCCAGCAGGCGTACCCGGAGCAGAACTACGGCCAGCAGGCCTACGAGGGCCAGGGTTACGCCGATCAGGGCTACGGCCAGCAGGCCTACTCGGACCAGAACTACGATCAGACGGCCTACGAGGGCCAGCGCTACGACCAGCAGGGGCGCCAGGGCTACCAGCAGCAGCCGTCGTACGACTACCCGCCGCAGCCGCAGGGCGGCTACCAGCAGGGCGGCTACCGCTACGACGAGCCCACGTACGGCGACAGCCAGGGCTTGACGGCGACGCTGCAGCTCGAGGACGGCAGCGGCCGCTACTTCCAGCTACGCGACGGCCAGAACATCATCGGCCGCGGCCAGGACGCTCAGTTCCGCCTGCCCGACACCGGCGTGTCCCGTCGCCACGTGGAAATTCGATGGGACGGACGCGTCGCGATGCTGTCGGATCTCGGCTCGACCAACGGCACGACCGTCAACGGCGCTCCGGTGCAGGACTGGCAGCTCGCCGACGGCGACGTCATCCGCGCCGGACACTCCGAGATCTTGGTCCGCATCGTTTAAACGGCCCCACCAGTATGGTGATCTCCACACGCAGCTTCACCCTAGGATGCTGCGTGAGATGCCGTGTCCGCACGACGGGCACGGCCACGGGGGCCGAATTCGGGGCTCGTCTCACCGTGAACGAACAAGATGGTGGCGAAGGAGGTGGACGGCTGTGCAGGGCTTGATTCTGCAGCTGACCCGAGCAGGCTTTCTACTGTTGCTGTGGTTCTTCGTCTGGGCCGTCCTCCGGACCCTTCGTAGCGACATCTACGCAGCGTCCGGCATGCGGATGCCCGCGCGGTACACGGGTGGCTCGAAGGTGCTCCCGTCGTTCTCCAAGCAGAAGGTTGCCAAGAATCTCGTGGTAACGCAGGGCGGTCTCGCCGGAACCCGCATTTCACTCGGCACGCAGCCGGTTCTGATCGGCCGAGCCGACGACTCGACGCTCGTGCTGACCGACGACTACGCGTCGACCCGTCATGCTCGCCTGTCGCCACGCGGCGGCGACTGGTACGTCGAGGATCTCGGTTCGACCAACGGCACCTACCTGGATCGCGCCAAGGTCACCACCGCCGTCCGCGTTCCGCTGGGCACGCCGGTGCGCGTCGGCAAGACCGTGATCGAGCTGCGCCCGTGACTCTGGTACTCCGCTATGCGGCCCGCAGCGATCGCGGACTGGTCCGTTCGAACAACGAAGATTCCGTCTATGCCGGTGCGCGCCTGTTGGCACTCGCCGACGGTATGGGCGGCCATGCGGCAGGCGAGGTCGCGTCGCAGTTGATGATCGCCGCGCTGGCGCATCTCGACGACGACGAACCGGGCGACGATCTGCTCGGCAAGCTCGAGGCAGCGACGCGCGAAGGCAACGCGTCCATCGCCGACCAGGTCGAGGACGAGCCAGAGCTCGACGGCATGGGTACGACCCTGACCGCAATTCTGTTCGCGGGCAAGAAGATCGGGCTCGTGCACATCGGCGACTCCCGTGCCTACATGTTGCGCGAGAAGAAGCTGACGCAGATCACCCGCGACGACACGTTCGTGCAATCGCTCGTCGACGAGGGACGCATCACGCCGGAACAGGCGCACACGCACCCACAGCGATCGTTGATCATGCGTGCGTTGACCGGCAACGAGATCGAGCCGACGCTCACCGTGCGCGAGGTTCGTGCCGGGGACCGCTACCTCCTGTGTTCCGACGGCCTGTCCGACGTGGTCAGCGACGAGACCATCGAGAACACGATGAACGAGGGCGACTCCGGTGAATGCGCCGACCGCCTCATCGAACTCGCGCTGCGCAGCGGTGGACCGGACAACGTGACGGTCGTCGTCGCCGACGTCATCGACCTCGACTACGGGCAGAGCCACCCGATCCTCGGCGGCGCTGCCAGCACCGAGGACGAAGAGGACTCCCCTCCCCCCAACACCGCTGCCGGACGCGCCGCGGCGATGCGGCCTCCGCGCGCGACACCCAAGCGGATCACGACGCCCCCGCCCGAGCCCGAGAAGAAGTCGCACAAGCTGCGGTGGACTCTCGTCGCGCTCGCCGTCGTCGCGCTGCTCGTGGGCGGCGCGTTCGTCGCCAACACGCTGATCCGAAACAACTACTACGTCGGTGAGGACACGGGCCGCGTCGCCGTGCTGCGCGGCGTGCCCGGATCCATCCTGGGCTATTCGCTGCAGTCCGTACACACCATCGGCTGCCTCGACGCCGAGGGCGCGTTGACGTTGACGGCGCCGGACACCGCGCCGAGCGACTGCGACGCCTTCGAGATCGACGACTTGGCACCGGCTGCGCGCGAGCAGGTTCGCGCCGGACTGCCGTCGGGACGGCTCGAGGACGCGAACGGTCAGATGTACCGCCTCGCCGACGGTGATCTGTTGCCTCCGTGCGAAGCGACCACCGAGACGGCGACGCCGACACCCACCCCGAACCAGCCGGTGACGACGCCGGAACCCGGGGCACCTCCCGTGGTTCCGACCACGGATGCTCCGCCGGCGCCGGAGGCACCGCAGCCGCCGGTCACGACCGTCGAACCCACTCCCTCGGTGCCTCAGGTGGCGGGTCAGAACTGCAGGGCCGGTACCGGATGAGTTCCAATCCATCTGTGGGCGCGTCGTTTCCGAGTCCACCGGGAGGATTCGCTCCTGCTCCGGTGCAGTCGAACCGTCGCAACGTCGAGTTGTTGCTTCTCGGTGCCGCGGTCCTGATCACGACGCTGTCGTTGATTCTGGTCGAAGCGAGCCAGGAACAAACCATCACGTGGGACATCGCGAAGTACGGACTCGCCTACCTCGCACTGGTCTCCGTGGCGCACTTGGCCGTTCGTCGGTTCGCGCCGTACGCGGATCCGTTGTTGCTGCCCATCGTGGCGTTGCTGAACGGACTCGGCCTCGTGTTGATCCATCGCCTCGATCTGGCGGATCAACAGACGGCCGCCTATCTGGGACAGGAGATTCCGTCACCCGACGCGACCCAGCAGGTGCTGTGGACGACGCTGGCGATCGCAGGTTTCATCGCCCTGCTCGTTCTGTTGCGCGATTACCGCACGTTGGCTCGCTACAGCTACACCGTCGGGCTCGCCGGCCTGGTGTTGCTGGCCATCCCCGCGATCCTGCCGTCGGCGTTCTCCGAGGTCAACGGATCGAAGATCTGGATTCGGTTGCCCGGCTTCAGTCTTCAGCCCGGTGAGTTCGCGAAGATCCTGCTGCTGATCTTCTTCGCGTCGCTCCTCGTCGCCAAGCGTGAACTGTTCACCACGGCGGGCAAACACGTCCTCGGCATGGACTTCCCGCGTGCACGCGACCTGGGTCCGATCCTGCTGGTGTGGATCGTGTCGGTCGGCGTTCTCGTGTTCGAGAAGGACCTGGGCACGTCGCTGCTGATCTTCGGCACGGTGCTGGTCATGATCTACATCGCGACCGAACGTGTCGGCTGGTTGATCATCGGCTTCGGCTTGCTCCTCGTCGGATTCCTGTTCGCGTACCAGGTGTTCGGACACGTCAAGATTCGTACCGACACGTGGCTGCACCCGTTCGACGACTACAACGACACCGGCTACCAGATCGTGCAGTCGATGTTCAGCTTCGCGACCGGTGGCCTCGCGGGCACGGGCCTGGGCAGCGGACGGCCGTCGCAGGTGCCGTTCGCGAAGACCGACTTCATCATCGCCACCGTCGGCGAGGAGCTCGGTCTGATCGGTCTCGCGGCCGTGCTGATCCTGTACCTGGTCTTCATCATCCGTGGCCTGCGGACCGCCCTCGCCGTCCGCGACAGCTTCGGCAAACTGCTGGCTGCGGGCCTGTCGTTCACCATCGCCATCCAGCTGTTCGTCGTCGTCGGCGGCGTCACCAAGCTCATCCCGCTGACCGGCCTGACGACGCCGTATCTGTCCTACGGAGGATCGTCTCTGCTCGCCAACTATCTGCTGCTCGCGCTTCTGATCAAGATTTCCGACGCCGCCCGTGAACCCGCGACGCCGAAGAAGAAGCCGGCTCCGGCCGCGCCGATCGCCGACGCACCGACCGAGATGGTGAAGCGCAAGTGAACACTCCCCTCCGGCGCGTCTCCATCGCCGTCATGGTGATGGTCGTCGCCCTTCTCGCCAACGCCACCTATCTGCAGGTCATCAAGGCGGACGATCTGCGCAGCGACCCGCGGAACTCTCGCGTCCTTCTCGACGAGTACTCCCGCCAGCGCGGGCAGATCTCGGCAGGCGGTCAGGTGCTCGCCGCGTCCGTCGCCACCGACGACCGCTACAAGTACCTGCGCACGTACCCGCCGAACCCGCTGTCGACGTCGAGCCCGTTGGCCAACGCTCCGGTCACCGGCTTCTACTCGATGCTGTTCTCGAGCAGCGGACTCGAACGCAGCGAGGACGAGGTGCTCAACGGATCCGACGACCGCCTGTTCGGCCGTCGACTGTTCGATTTGATTTCCGGTCGCGATCCTCGAGGTGGCAACGTCGTCACCACGATCGATCCCGTCGTCCAACAGGTCGCGTACGACCAGCTGACCTCGCGCGGATACACCGGTTCCGTCGTCGCGATCGAGCCGTCGACCGGCAACATCCTCGCGATGGCGTCGACACCCAGTTACGACCCGAACACTCTCGCCAGCCACGACGGCGAGCAGACGACGGCAGCGTGGGACGCCCTCAACGCCGACCCGGACAAGCCGCTGCTCAATCGCGCGATCTCGGCGACGTACCCGCCGGGTTCGACGTTCAAGGTTCTGGTCACCGCTGCAGCACTCGAAGAGGGCGCGACGCCGGACGATCAGCTCACCGCCGCACCGAACATCACGCTGCCCGGTACCGAGACGACCCTCGAGAACTACAACGGCAGCACGTGTGGCGGGGCACCGACCGCGTCGCTGCGGGAAGCGTTCGCCCGGTCGTGCAACACCGCCTTCGTGGAGCTCGGCATCAAGACGGGTGCCGACGCGTTGCGCGACACGGCGTCTGCGTTCGGCATCGGTTCCGAGACGACGTCCGTACCGCTGCCCGTCGCAGACAGCACGATCGGTTCGATTCCCGACGACGCCGCCCTGGGCCAGACGAGCATCGGCCAGCGCGACGTGGCGCTGACGCCGTTGCAGGACGCGATCATCGCGGCGACCGTCGCCAATGGCGGAGTCCGCATGGCACCGCACATGGTCGCGCAACTGCAGTCCCCCGACCTGTCGGATCTGGCGACGACGACGCCGCAGTCCGAAGGGCAGGCGATCAGCCCCGAGACTGCTGCGACGCTGACGTCGCTGATGGTCGGCGCCGAGAACAACGCCGGATCCGAAGGCAAGATCCCCGGCGTGCAGATCGCGTCGAAGACCGGAACGGCCGAGCACGGCACCGACCCGAGGAACACGCCTCCGCACGCGTGGTACATCGGGTTCGCACCCGCCGACAACCCCAAGATCGCGATTGCCGTCATCGTCGAGGACGGCGGCGACCGGGCACTCGCTGCGACGGGTGGCTCGGTGGCCGCCCCGGTGGGACGCGCCGTCATCGCGGCCGGATTGCAGGGGAGGTGACGTCATGCCGTTGAGCAACGGTGCACTGATCGCACAGCGCTACCGACTGATCCGACTCATCGCCACGGGTGGCATGGGTCAGGTCTGGGAAGCGATGGACACCAGGCTGGACCGTAAGGTCGCCGTCAAGGTCCTCAAGGCCGAGTTCTCCGAGGATCCGGAGTTCCTGCAGAGGTTCCGGTTCGAGGCGCGAACGACCGCCCAGCTCAACCATTCCGGCATCGCAGGCGTCTACGACTACGGCGAGACCAGGGACGAAGCAGGCGAGTCGCTCGCGTACCTCGTCATGGAACTCGTCAACGGAGAACCGCTCAACGCGGTGCTCGGACGCGTCGGCCGACTGCCGCTCGGTCATGCCCTCGACATGCTCGAGCAGACCGGTCGAGCGCTGCAGGTCGCGCACTCCACGGGCGTCGTGCACCGCGACGTCAAGCCCGGCAACATCATGATCACGCCTGCAGGGCAGGTGAAGATCACCGACTTCGGTATCGCGAAGGCCGTCGACGCATCACCCGTCACCAAGACCGGCATGGTCATGGGCACGGCCCAGTACATCGCACCCGAGCAGGCTCTCGGCAGCGAAGCGACCGCGGCCAGCGATGTCTATTCGCTCGGTGCCGTCGGCTACGAGGCGTTGTCGGGATCGCGGCCGTTCACCGGCGAAGGCGCCCTGACGGTGGCGATGAAGCACGTCCGCGAGATGCCTGCGCCGCTCCCGACCGACCTTCCGCCGCACGTGCGCGAGCTCATCGAGATCACGATGGCCAAGGATCCCGTCGCGCGCTACTCCAACGGCGGAGAGTTCGCCGACGCCGTAGCCGCCGTCCGCGCGGGCCGTCGCCCACCTGCCCCCGGCAACGGACGAGGACCGGGAACCGGACGCGTGATGATGCCCGGTGTCGTCGCACCCAGCAGTACGCAGATGATGCCGACGTCGCAGAACCAGTACTCGGGACCGCAGACCGGCGCGGCCGTTACACCGCCGCAGGACGAGAAGTCCGGCATGACGAGTGCGCAGAAGGCGCTCGCGTGGGGCGGTGCCGGTCTGCTCGTTCTCGCGCTGCTGATCGGTGGGTTCGTCCTGTTGAACGGGCGTGACGACACGCCCGCCCCGTTCACGCCGCCGACGACGACCACCGCACGGCCTACGACCACGACGACCACCGTCGAACCGACGACCGAGCCGCCGACCACACGGCCGACGACCACGACTGCGGAACCGACGACCACCACCCCCGAGCCGACCACCACCACACCCGAACCCACCACGACGACGCAGCCGCCGACGACGACAGCTGCTCCGACGACCACGACGGGTGGCGGCTTCACCTTGCCCAGCTTCACGTTGCCCGGGCTGCCGGGCGCAGGCGACGAGGACAGCCAGGGCGAGGAACCCTCGAACCCCTTCATGCCAGATCGACAAGGACAGCGATGACGACTCCCCGCAATCTCTCATCCCGGTACGAGCTGGGCGAGATTCTCGGCTTCGGTGGCATGTCCGAGGTCCATCTGGCGCGCGACGAACGACTGGATCGCGACGTCGCCATCAAGGTTCTGCGTGCCGATCTCGCGCGTGACCCTACGTTCTACCTGCGATTCCGCCGTGAAGCTCAGAACGCGGCAGCACTCAACCACCCGGCCATCGTCGCCGTGTACGACACCGGTGAGGCCGAAACCGAGGCCGGACCGCTGCCGTTCATCGTCATGGAGTACGTGGACGGGCACACCCTGCGCGACATCGTGCGCGCCGAAGGCCCGATGGCACCGCGTCGTGCGATGGAAGTGATCGCCGACGTCTGTGCCGCGCTCGACTTCAGCCACCGCAACGGCATCGTGCACCGCGACGTCAAACCCGCGAACGTGATGATCAACAACGCGGGTGCGGTCAAGGTGATGGACTTCGGCATCGCCCGAGCCATCGCCGACAGCTCGAGCCCGATGACGCAGACCGCCGCGGTGATCGGCACGGCACAGTATCTGTCGCCCGAGCAGGCCAGGGGCGAGCAGGTCGACGCGCGTTCCGACGTCTACTCCCTCGGCTGCGTCCTGTACGAAGTGCTCACCGGCGAGCCGCCGTTCAAGGGTGACTCACCCGTCGCCGTCGCGTACCAGCACGTCCGCGAAGATCCGCAGCTGCCGTCGCGCGTCAACCCGTCGGTGCCGCGTGAACTGGACTCCATCATCTTGAAGGCGATGGCGAAGAACCCGGCGAACCGGTACCAGACCGCCGCCGAGATGCGGACCGACCTCGTCCGTGTTCTCGGTGGGCAGCGACCGAGTGCGCCCACGGTCATGAACGACGAGGACCGCACGACGATCCTCGGCTCGATGGATTCGCGTTCGTCGCACAGCTCCGAATCGCGGGCCGTGTCGACGTCCGGGGGACGGCATTCCGACGGCCGCGACGACCAACCGAAGCGACGCGGACTCCGCATCGCGTTGTTCACCCTCGCCGCAGTCGTCGTCATCGGCATCGTCGGCGCGTTCCTGTGGTCGCTCGGTCCCGGATCGAGTCCGGACCGCGTGTCCATTCCCGACGTCACCAACCTGTCCTCGTCCGACGCCGAATCGCGCCTGCTCGAGGCGGATCTGCGCGTCGCCATCCAGGAGAAGGCCGACGCGACCGTCCCCGCAGGCAACGTCATCACGACGCGGCCGGGCGCCGGCTCCCAGGTCGACTCGAAGAGCACCGTCAACCTCGAAGTGTCGACGGGCCCAGAGCAGGTGCAGGTACCGCAGCTGAACGGCAAGACGCAACAGCAAGCCGCGCAGGCCCTGTCCGCGCTCGGGCTCGAACTCGACGGAAACGTCGGGCGAGCAACGTCGACGCCGGAGAACCTCGACAAGGTCGTCGACCAGAACCCGTCGTCCGGTGTGAGTATCACGGTCGGTTCCGCGGTTCGAGTGACGCTCGGAAGCGGGCCGGCTCAGGTTCGCGTGCCCGACGTCGTCGGACAACAGCTCGAGGTGGCACAGCCGAACATCGAAGGCGCCGGATTCAAGGTGCAGGTCGAGAACATCGACTCGAGTCAGCCCGCCGGGCAGGTCGTGTCGACGTCGCCCACGGGTGGATCGAACGCCACGGACGGCGACACGATCACCCTGCGCGTGTCCAACGGCGACAAGATCCCGATGCCGGACCTGCTCGGACTGACGCCGACGCAGGCACGGGATGCGCTCGAGGCCGCCGGGTGGACGGGTACCAGCTCGAGCATCACCTCGACGAACCAGAGCACGCTCGACCCGACGCTCGTCGGCAAGGTCGTCAATCAGGCCGAGCCCGCCGGGTCGGAGATCACGAAGCAGCAGAGCCTGAGCATCAGCGTCGGCACGTTGGGAATCCCGCCGCGATAGTGCGCTCCGCCGCCTCGATGGGTCGTTCCTGCAGGCTCCACTCCCGGCTTCGCCGCCTCGATGGGTCGTTCCTGCAGGCTCCACTCCCGGCCGTGCGCGAATAGTTGGAACCTGGGCCGACTAAGCGCGCACGGGTGGCGCAGCCGCACTCGCGACCTGCGCCTCGAGCTCGCGGACCAGACCGTCGTTCAGCTCCATGCCGCACACCGCGAGCCAGTTCGCCAGCATCCGGTGACCGCCCTCGGTGAGGATCGACTCGGGGTGGAACTGGACACCGTGGATCGGCAGCTCGCGGTGACGCATCGCCATGACCAACCCGGTATCGGTGCGGCCGGTGACCTCGAGAACGTCGGGAACCGTGTCGGCCAGAACCGTCAGCGAGTGATACCGCGTCGCAGTGAACGGTTCCTCCAGGCCGGCCAGCACGCCTTCTCCCGAATGATGAACCTTGCTGGTCTTGCCGTGCAGCAATTCCGGTGCACGGTCGACGGTACCGCCGAACGCAGCACCGATCG
Organism: Rhodococcus sp. BP-261; assembly: GCF_019835205.1. Classification (NCBI taxonomy): domain Bacteria; kingdom Bacillati; phylum Actinomycetota; class Actinomycetes; order Mycobacteriales; family Nocardiaceae; genus Rhodococcus; species Rhodococcus sp. BP-261. Next base: position 130,476 of record NZ_JABUCO010000007.1, read on the forward strand.
CCTGGTGGCCGAGGCACACCCCGAGCAGAGGCGTGCGTACTTTCGCAGCAGCTTCGACCAGGTCCATCGTCGCGCCCGCTCGCTGCGGCGTACCCGGTCCCGGGCTCAGCAGAATGCCGTCGAACTCTTCGGCGACGGCGTCGCGGTCGGCGAGCCGAGCGTCGTCGTTGCGCCACACCGTCGCGTCGACCCCCAGCTGCCCGAGGTACTGCACGAGGTTGAAGACGAAGCTGTCGTAGTTGTCGACGACCAGGATGCGCATACGGCAAGGATAGGCGAGCCGCTCGGCACGAGCCGACGTCACCTCGCGGGCTGAGCGAACCGCGTCCGGACGACGCCCGTGTAGCCCGGCACCGAGAGCTCGTCCGCCGATCTCGCCTCGTATCCGAGCCCGTACCGCTGCGCGTACTGCTGGTACACGCGGACGCCCCGGTCGTTGTCGAGTGCCGCCGTCAGTCTTCGAGGATCGCCGAGGGCGGTGACGACGTACGGCGGACTGTAGGTGCGGCCACCGAGCAGCAGCGTGTTCCCGATGCATCTGGGTGCGATCTCGCTGACGATCCGTTGGTCCTGCATCGCGATCGCCGACGCGCCCCCGGTCCACAGCGCGTTCAATACGCTCTGAACGTCCTGTTGATGAACGACGAGGTCGTCAGGTCTCGCGTCGGTCGCGTAACGGCCGTCGGCGCCGCGCGACGCGTCGGTCAGCGTGACGACGACGCCCGCGCCCGACTCGGGGTGCAAGCCCGCCGCACCGCCCAGCGCGTCGGACTGTGCGAGGGCGTCGCCCACCTCGGCGTCTCGTGAACCGGCCGAGCTCTGCAACTCCTCGAGCCGACGCGTCAGCTCGGCGCGGGTGGTCTCGGCTTCGTCGGTGCTGCTCTGCGCGCCCCGTACGAGGTCCGACACCCGGGTCGTGTCCGACCTGCGGATTTCGTCGCCCGCTGAGATCTGCCTGGTCGTCGCGAGCAGGATTCCGGTCACGACGCACACGACGACCACCATGATCTGCCAGACGCGGTCCGTCGGACGCTGTCGGTGATGGTCGGTCATGTCGAAAGTCCGGTGCTCTCCCCAGAGAAAGTCCTGCGCTAGCGTGTACTTGACGAGTATCGCCACGTGCGACGCTCTCTCCGCAAGCAGACGCTACCCGCTCGCGCGCACAGGCGTTGTCCACAGTCTGTCCCATGGTTGTCCACAGGCGAGACGACGTCCGCGAGCAACGACGACGAAGGGGTTCACCCATGCCCAAATCGAAGGTTCGCAAGAAGAAGGACTACACGGTCGCCCCGGCGACCCGCACGCCCGGCTCCGTGAAAACGGGCCCGTCCAGCACCCTCTACGTGTCGGTCATGCTCGGATTGATGCTGGTAGGGCTTCTGTGGCTGCTCGTCTACTACCTCGCTGCCGAGAACCTTCCGTGGATGGACGCACTCGGTGCGTGGAACTTCCTGATCGGTTTCGGATTCATGGTCGTCGGGCTCGTCATGACCATGCGGTGGCGATGACGACGGGACGTTCCCGCCTAGTTACACACATGTCATTCACTAACAATGTGGATAACTACTGTGGATAAGTCTTCGAACCATCCACAGGATGTGCACAACCTGTCCTGGGCGACGCCGATGGCCGCAGTGATCGCACTCGCGGTCGGCGGATTCGTGCTGGTCATCGTCGCGTTCGTCACAGATGTCGATCCTGCCGGCCGGTTTCTCGTGTCGGCTGCAGCCCTCGGCCTGTGGATAATTGCCGGATTGGCAGCATTCCAGCGGCCGCGGCTGTGGATAGACGGTGGATCGTTGTCGATGAAGCGTCTGTCGGGGGTGCACACCTACCGAGCCGACGAGGTCAGCCGGATCAAGCTCGTCCGCTACCCACGCCTGGGTCGACGCGTCCCGATGCTCGAACTCGATCTCCGCCGAGCCGGCGAGGACGACGACCGGCTCGTCATCCTCGGTCGCTGGGACCTCGGCGCCGATCCACGAGACGTGTACGACGCACTCGAGCAACATGGGTTCGTGCCACCGCATCGTTAGATGCGGGTGAGCACCTCCACGCCGTCCTCGGTGGTGGCGATCGTGTGCTCGCTGTGTGCGGTCCGGCACCCGGTCGCGCTACGCAGAGTCCAGCCGTCGTCGTCGGTGACCAGTTCGTCGGTGTCCACCATGACCCACGGTTCGAGGGCAAGGAGAAGTCCCGGTCGAAGCGTGTATCCACGGCCGGGGCGTCCGGTGTTCGACACGTGCGGATCCTGATGCATCGTCGACCCGATGCCGTGACCGCCGAATTCGGTGTTGACCGAGTAGCCGGCGTCGTGAAGCACGGTTCCGATGGCGTGCGAGACGTCTCCCATGCGCACCCCCGGCCCCGCGGCCGCGATACCCGCGGCGAGTGCGCGTTCGGTCGCGTCGATCAGCGCGACGCTCTCCGCAGGCCGCGCGTCGCCGACGATGAAACTGATCGCGGAATCAGCAGCGAGACCACCGGTGATCACGGCCAGATCGAGTGACAGCAGATCGCCGTCGGCAAGCGTGTAGTCGTGTGGCTTGCCATGCAGCACAGCGTCGTTCACCCCGGTGCAGATGTAGTGCCCGAACGGTCCGCGGCCGAACGACGGCGCATAGTCGACGTAGCAGGACTCGGCGCCCGCGCCCAGAATCATCTCTTTCGTCCACCGATCGATGTCCAGCAGGTTGGTTCCGACGGTGGCCCGTTGCTTCATCGTCTGCAGGATCTCGGCGACGAACGCGCCTGCTTTCCTCGCCTGCGGCAGCTGGCTGGGACTCAGAATCTCGATCATGGGGCGCCTTCCTCGTGAAACCAATAACTATCCCGGTCATATTATCCCGGTATTAGTATTGGCGACATGGTCAGGTTGCCACTCACGCCCGTGGAGGTCGAGCGAGGTCAGCGTCTCGGCTCCCTCCTGCGTCGAGCTCGAGGCTCTCGTTCGATGCTCGAGACCGCCCTCGATGCAGGGGTGTCACCGGAAACTCTGAGGAAGATCGAATCGGGCCGGGTCGCGACGCCCGCGTTCCCGACCATCGCGGCCATCGCCGACGTCCTCGGCCTGTCGCTCGACGAGGTGTGGACGGAGATCAACGCTCCCGCGGCGCGCGAAGCGTCGTAGACGTCGGTTCTAGATACCCATCTGGGCACGGATGTCGAGGATGCGCACCGCGATGATCGCCAGGGCGACGACCGCAACCGCGGCAACTCCCGCCCACGCCACCTTCGGCGACCGCGTGCGGCTCGGCAGAAACACGACGGCTGCGGTAGCGGCGGCTCCTGCTACGAGCCCGCCCATGTGTCCCCACAGCGAGATCCCCGGGATCGAGATGCTGATGACGATGTTGAGACCGATGATGACCAGGACCGGCGTCGGGCTGCGCTTCAGTCGCAGCAGCACGACGGCCTGAGCACCCAGAAGACCGAAGATCGCACCCGACGCGCCCACCGTGACGGCGCCGGGCGACTCGAGGACCAGCACCGACGCACTGCCGCCGAGCAGCGACACGACGTACACCGCGACGTAGCGGGCCTTACCGAGGATCGCTTCGAGATCGCGACCGATGATGTACAGCGCGAACATGTTCACGAGCAAGTGGATGGGCCCGTAGTGCAGGAATCCGCTACCGATGACGCGTTGGACGTCGCCGGTGGCGACAAGAGGCGCGTACAGAGCCCATTGCTGGAAGAGCGCGGACCCGCGAGTGTTCTCCATCAACGAGCCGGACTGTGCGGCGGTGACCGCGAAGGCCAGCACGTTGAGGCCCATGATGATGTACGTGACCAGGCCGTACCTGGACGACGCAGGCGCGCCGACGACGGTACGCACCGGCGCGGCCGACCGGTTGGCGGCCTGAATGCAGTCGACGCAGTGCTGACCGACCGCTGCCGGGCGCAGACACTCCGGGCAGGCGGGTCTGCCACAACGCGAGCAGGCAAGACCCGTGGGTCGATCGGGATGCCGAACGCACCTCGACTGAGGTGGGGTGGGCTGATCGCCGGGCGCGCCACCCCAGCCGGGGTTCGTCATGTATCGAGTTCCTTCTGTGGGAGAAACCGTCAGGAAATCGTGATGCTGTTGATCTTGACCTCGTCCACCGGACGGTCGCCGCGGCCGACAGCGGTACCGGAGATCTCGTCGACGACCTTCTTCGACGCCTCGTCGGTGACCTCGCCGAAGATGGTGTGGCGACGGTTCAGGTGGGGCGTCTTCACCGTGGTGATGAAGAACTGCGAGCCGTTGGTGCCCGGGCCTGCGTTGGCCATGGCCAGCAGGTAGGGGCGGTCGAACGACAGTTCCGGGTGGAACTCGTCGCCGAACTTGTAGCCCGGTCCGCCGGTTCCGGTGCCCGTCGGGTCACCGCCCTGGATCATGAAGTTGTCGATGACGCGGTGGAAGATCGCGCCGTCGTAGAACGGGCCGGAGTTTCCGCCGGACGCGTTGGTGGTCGTGTACTCCTTCGAGCCGTCGGCGAGGCCGACGAAGTTCTCGACCGTCTTCGGCGCGTGATTGCCGAACAGTTCGATGACGATGTCGCCGCGGTTGGTGTGCAGCGTTGCCGTGGATGTCTTGTTTGGTGAAGTCACACCACCATCGTGCCATTGTCGCCGCTCCTCGTGGCCGGGTGCCGGGGCATGACTGCCTCTATATGGAACAGTGGTGTCATGACCAGCACATCGAAGGTTCGCGACGTCGCCGTCGGCACGGGTGGCAATTTGCTGCATGCTGCGAGGATCGCCAGCACCGGACCTGCCGGTATCGGTGCCGCAGTCGCTACGCGGGGCTACTCGCTCGCCCGCACCGAGCTCGCGCGTCGGAAGAAGGCGAAGAAGCAGAAGGCGCGGTCGACGGCGGGTGTGTCCCGACGGACTCGCCGTCTGGTCGTCTTCGGAACCTTGTTCGGTGCTGCAGCAGGTGCGGCCTTCCTCGCCACCAAGCGTCGACGGACCGTCCAGCCTCCCGCCGACGCGCCGCCCAGCCTGTCCGATTACGCCGACGACACCCCACGCATCGTCGAGACACCGCAGGTCTGAACGGGTCATTGCTGCGGGCTTCACTCCCGGCTCTAGTCCAGTCCTGCAACCACCCGAGCAATCGCGTGCTGCGACGTCGTGCCGTCGGTGAAGTAGTCGCTGTGCCCGTCCGACGCGCGCAAACCGCCTGCTGCCGTGGTGGGCAACTCCTCGACTCCTGCGAGTTCGCTCGGATCGGCACCGAACACACCGAGATCGACGACGACGTCGCCGGCCGCCTCGCCGACGTGGAGGTGCCCGGGCGGGATCGACAGTTCGTGCACGGTCCCGACGCCGAGGCCCGGCGAGCCCACCGAGACGAACTCGTCGACACCGGTCGCCGACGCGTCGCGCACCGCATGTGCCGCGGTCAGCGAGCCGTACGAGTGTCCGAGCAGCGACAGGTGCGGGTCGCTGCGTCTCGACGCGTCGAGGCCGTCGAGGAACGTGGTGAGCCTGGCACCACCGGCGACGGCAGCGCCCGCGCCGACGACGGAACGGTTCGGGTCGAACAGACTCCAGCCGGTGTGTGGCGTCGAGTAATTCATCCACGTCACCACCGCGGCCGTGTCGTTCGACGGAAGCTGTTGTCGCACAGCTCTTTCGAGCGCATCCATGTCGCCGTCGTACCGAATCAGGTCGCTCTGCACGTCGGAGTTCATTCCCGGGACGAACACCGCTACATGGGTTGCCGTGTCGACGTCACCCACCGCGACAGCGGCCAACGTGTCGTCGGCGGAGTGATTGTCGAGCACCAGCAGTTGCCTGTTTCCCTTCGCAAGAGTGGTCGCGACGGCGTCCAACGCGGCCAGCCTTTTCTCGGTCTGCGCGAGCCCTGCGTCGGCGTTGCTGAATGCTCCTCCGAACTTGTTGCCTTGCAATTCTTTTCGTAGTTCGTCGACGACTTCCGCGAGCCGTGTTCGCTCCTGGGCGAGCACGCGACGGTTCGCCGCGTCGCGAACGTGGGCCGGAATGCCGTCGAGATTGCCCAGCAGTTCCGGTCGACGCACCAGGAATTCGGTCCGTTCGGCCTGAGTCGCCGCGTCCCAGAAAGCCGCGTTCGCCGCCGGCGTTCCGGGCACCGGAGGGTCCACTGTGGCCTGTCGCGTCCGATCCTCGCCGTTCTCGCACCGGTTCAACGACGCTGCGGTACGTCCGTCCAATTCCTCGGCCCGAGCGAGCAATGCGACGGCTCGTTCCTCGAGCTCCCGCCGAATCCGCAGTCGGTCGCGGGCGATACCCCAGGCATCAGCGGCAGCACTCGTGTACATCGGGAGGCCGTCGACCACGGTGCCGTCGGAACCGATGGACATCGACGTGCCGTCCGCGTCGGCTGCGCACTCACGGACCGCATGCGTCAGCGGATACATCGCGATGGCCATCTCGTCCAGGCACCGACCGACGGCGCTCAGCACTCGGGCACGTTCGCCGACATCGCTTTCGAGGCCGTTCATCGCCGCACGGGCAGCATCTGCGGCCGGACCGTGCCAGTCGAGCTGTTTCAGTAAGCCCGCCAGATCCACACTTCGGTCGTCCATGCTTTTCGACGAGTCACGGATGCGCCGGGCGAGGACGCCGACCTCCGACGGATTCCAGTTTCGAACATCCCCCCACGCCAACGACATGCCGCCCCCGCTCGATCGCCCACCTCGCACGTCGACGAATGTGCCGACGCATCAGGACAATTGAACCGCGAGCCGCGACCGCGACGGAGAATTCATCCACAGACTGTGGATGAATTCTGTGGAGCAAGCGTCAGCGCGCTATTCTCCACTCCGAATCGTCGGAGCCCGGCGTATCGGTCCGTGACGCCTTCTGTGCCCGCGATGGGCGAGCACGCTTGGCGCGGTAGAGATCGGCGTCGGCCGCACGATAGACGTCCACCCAGCGTCGCGTCGCAGGCATGCACACCAGTCCCACGCTCCACTCGGCGCGATGTGCCCGTCGTAGGCGGTCGATGATCTGCCACGCCTCGGCCTCCAGAACGCCAGGCATGAACAACACGAACTCGTCTCCCCCGAGCCGTCCCAACACGTCGCGACGACCGATCTCCGCCTTCCATGCTTTCGACACCCTGGACAGCAAGACGTCGCCGGCGATGTGGCCGTACTCGTCGTTGATCTGTTTGAAGTTGTCCAGATCCAGAACGGCGACGCTGACGGACAATCCGCGACTTGCACACGCGGGCAGCATCTTCTCGACCTTGGACTCGAACCCGAAGCGGTTGAGGAGACCGGTCAGCGTGTCGTGTGTCGCCGAGAAGCGCATGCGACGCGCGAACGCGCCGAAAACCTCTGTGGCCCCGACGATTCCGAGTGCCACGAGGACGTAGACGACAAACGACGAGTCGAACGGACTGGCCGCGGCGCCGACGACGGCCGAGACGGCGAGGACCGCGACCCAACCACCGGCGTTGCGCTCCGACCAGAACGCACCGATGTGCATACCCAGGAAGATCGCGGCCTGGACGCAGATCAGGAAAGCAGGAAGCGTCACCACCGCGGAGAAGGACACCGCCAGCGCGACGATCGCGAGTGACGTCACGATGCCGATGATTCGCTTGGGGCTCGGCGGCCTCGACCGAACGAGAACGACGGCTGCGGCCGACCCGCACAGTACGGACACCACGACCGCGGTGCGTCCCCACACGCCCAACATCGACCACGACGCGCTTCCGGCTGCCGCGTACAGAAGGGTCGACCCGACCACGAACACGAACAGCGTGACTCCGGCCTCGTCGAATCTGGGCCTGGTCACGCGTGACGCAATCGTGCCGCGGATTCCCCGGTACCGAGGCGTACAGCCGATGCGAGCAGAATTCGACCCGGCACGGCCCACCTCCCCATGAACACCACGCACTACCGACGTCGTGCGGGACTGTAACACCTTCCGCCGACTTTTCGGATGGGTAACCGACGGATCGGCCGATGGCACGCGTCCTGGCGTGACGATGGACCGAACGACGTCGTCGTGGATACCGGGAGTCCGTACGTGAATGCACCCCCCTGCGGCGCATTCACGTCGGACGTTTGCCGGTACTTACCGAAGAGTAGGGCCCAGACGGTGTGCGGGCACGCTACACAGCCGAAGACTGGGCATTTCGACACACCCGCCTACCCACGTCTTGGCATCTCTCACAGTCCAGGAAAGACCTGCGCAGATGATGGCAGTTTTTCGACGTACATTGTCATCACTGCCACTGTTCGCCCGTTTTCGCAGCACAGACACTCTAAGCATGACAACTTTCATCGCCCTCGTGATCGTCATGGTCTTCCTTCACGTCGTCACGACGACGTACATCCGACACGGACGGTCGCAGTCCGTCCGTGACCTCTGGGACAGCCCGTACCGCTACAACTGGTTCCGGGAGAGCTGACGGATCAGGCGCCACGTGCCACCACACAGTAAGGACGTTGCACAGACACGAAAAAGGCGTCCGATCCGTGCGGATCGAACGCCTTCTTCTTTGTGGAGCCTAGGAGATTCGAACTCCTGACATCTGCCTTGCAAAGGCAGCGCTCTACCAACTGAGCTAAGGCCCCGGGTCGTGCGGGACAAGCGAACAACAGCTTACACGCTTGCAACCAACGGACGTCAGGCGGCTGTAACTTCGTGCCAGACACCGTCTCCCGCACGCTGTGCGCGTACCTTCGACACTGTCACGATCGCTGCTACTGCCGCGCCGACGAGAACGAGAATCTTCACAGAATCTCACCTCTTCGTCTCGCTCGGTGTGGGCCTAGGAGGACTTGAACCTCCGACCTCTTCCTTATCAGGGAAGCGCTCTAACCGCCTGAGCTATAGGCCCGTGTACCTCGGTGACCGGAATGATTTCTCTTTCCGAACCGAGGAGAGAGATTACCGTATCGAACCGCCGTACTCCAAAACGGCCCGATACGGTGCCTCTCACCTGCGCATTTCAGTCCCGGTCGGCCAGTGTCACTTCGACACCGCCCACCAGGTCGGACGACAGGTTGTAGATGAACGCCCCGATCGTCGTCAGCGCCGTGAACAGGATGACGTTGATCACACCGATGACCGCTGCATACCCGAACACCTGTCCGGCGCTGACGAGTCCGCCGCCACCGGACTCGTTGACGATCTCGGTGAAGGCACTGTTCAACCTGTCCCAGACGCCCATGCCGTCGAGAACCGCGTACAGCAGCCCGACCGCGACCATCCAGACGAAGAACAACGACACCGCGATCACGAGCGAGATCTTGAGCGTCGACCAGGGATCGATCTTGCGCAGCTGAACCGTCGCACGCAGCGACTCACCCTCGGGTCGTGCGGCGACGAGGGCAGGCGCTGCGACGGCAGACTGCTTCTCGGAGCCGGACTCCGGGTGGCGAACCGCGGACAGATCCGGCATGTCCTTCGCCAGATCCTTGCGCTCGATGTGACGAGTCGGACCGTCGATGACCGCTGCCTTCGACTTCGCGGCCTCACGGCGCTGTGTCTTGGCGTCGGCATCCTCGGCGACCGCCGGGTAGGCGGCCGTCCGATCCGCTGCGGCCGCGGAGACCTGCCCGCCGGTGGGCAACGATCCACCACGGTTCGACAGGTTGGTCTGCGGCGTGCTCTGCGGCGCGGACGCATCGGCCGGCTCCTGACGCTGCGTGCGCTGCCACGGCGGAGACTGCACAGCACCGTTGGTCGGCACCTGCTGGGTCTCGTTCGCCCGCAGAGGGTCACGGGGACGACTCTGTTCCGGCGTGGGTGCCGACGCGGAAGGCGACTGCGGGGCGCGCTTCTCGGGCTGACCGACCGCCGGAGCAGCCTCGGTCGGCGGCTGCTTGTCCGCTGACGGACGGGACGCCGGTGCCTGCTGGGGTGCCTTGGGCGCGGTAGCGCCCTGCTGCGGGCCGGACTGAGCCGCGGGGTGAGCCTGAGTTGCAGGCTGTTCCCGCGTCTGCGGAGTCCGGTCCGACGTCTGTTGCGGCGCCGGGCGAGCGGCCTGCGGGGGCTGCTGGGGACGCTGAGCGGCCGGACCCTGCGCAGGCTGCGGCCCCCGAGGAGGCTGGCCCTGCGGGCCAGGACGTCCACCCTGCACCGGCTGTTGGCCCTGCGGAGGTTGTTGCCCTTGCGGAGGCCTCGGTTGCGGCCGAGCACCACCCTGCGGCGGCCCAGCGGGCCGCGATGCCGGTTGCGGCCTCACAGGCTGAGCTTGCTGTTCGGCTCGATCACTCTGCGGACCGGGCGTGCTGCCTGGCCTGTTGGGAGTGCTCACTACGACTCCTTCGATGCATCATCTTCGGTGCTCGTGGTACCCGGCTCGGGCTCGTCTGCTTCGTCTGCGTTGCGGGCGATAGCGAGCAGTGTGTCGCCTTCACCGAGATTCATCAACCGAACGCCCTTCGTCTGCCGGCCCGCCTTGCGTACCTGCTTCGCGGCGGTACGAATGACACCGCCACTCGAGGTGATGGCGTACAGCTCGTCGTCGTCGTCGACGATGAGCGCTCCCACCAGGGTGCCACGCTTCGGGTCGTACTGGATCGTGAGCACACCCTTGCCGCCACGACCCTGAGCCGGGTAGTCCTCCATCGCGGTGCGCTTGGAGTAACCGCCGGACGTCGCGACGAGAAGGTACTTGCCCTCACGGACGACGTTCAGCGACAGCAGCTGGTCGTCACCGTTGAAACGCATGCCCTGGACGCCGGATGTCGCACGACCCATCGGACGCAGAACTTCGTCGGTCGCCGAGAAGCGGATCGACTGCCCCTGTCCGGAGACGAGCAACAGATCGTCGTCGGACGACGCCAACACGGCGCCGACCAGCTCGTCCTCGCCGCGGAGGTTGACGGCGACGATGCCGCCGCTGCGGTTGGAGTCGAAGTCGGTGAGCTTGGACTTCTTCACCAGACCACCCTTGGTGGCCAGCACCAGGTAGGGCGCGTCCTCGTACGTCTTGATCTGGATGACCTGGGCGATACGCTCGTCGGGCTGGAAGGCCAGCAGGTTCGCGACGTGCTGACCGCGTGCGGTGCGGTTTGCCTCGGGCAGCTCGTATGCCTTCGCGCGGTAGACGCGGCCCTTCGTGGTGAAGAACAGAATCCAGTCGTGCGTCGAGCACACGAAGAACTTGCTGACGATGTCGTCCTGCTTGAGACCTGCGCCCTGGACCCCCTTGCCGCCGCGCTTCTGCGAGCGGTACAGATCGGTCTTGGTGCGCTTGGCGTACCCGGTCTCGGTGATGGTGACGACGACGTTCTCGCGAGCGATCAAGTCCTCGTCGCTGACGTCTCCGTCGTTGGCGATGATGCGGGTACGACGGTCGTCGCCGTACTTCTCCACGATCTCGGCGAGCTCGTCGCGCACGATCTGACGCTGGCGCTCGGGCTTGGCGAGGATGTCCTGCAGGTCCGCGATCTCACGCTCGATCTCGGCCAACTCGTCGATGATCTTCTGACGCTCGAGGGCTGCGAGACGACGCAGCTGCATCGCGAGGATGGCGTCGGCCTGGATGGTGTCGACGTCGAGCAGCTCGATCAAACCGGTCCGTGCCGCGTCCACGTCGGGCGAGCGACGGATCAGGGCGATGACCTCGTCCAGCGCGTCGAGAGCCTTGACCAGACCGCGCAGGATGTGGGCCCGCTCTTCGGCCTTGCGCAGGCGGTAGCGCGTGCGCCGAATGATGACGTCGAGCTGATGAGCCACGTAGTAGCGGATCATCTGATCGAGACGCAGCGTGCGCGGAACACCGTCGACGATCGACAGCATGTTCGCGCCGAAGCTCGTCTGCAGCTGCGAATGCTTGTACAGGTTGTTCAGCACGACCTTGGCGACGGCGTCACGCTTGATGGTGACGACGATGCGCATGCCGACGCGGTCGGAGGACTCGTCGTCGATCTTCGAGATGCCGGCGAGCTTTCCGTCGCGGACCTGCTCGGCGATCGAGGTGATCAGGTTGTCCGGGTTGACCTGGTACGGCAACTCGGTGATGACGATCGTGGTGCGGCCGTTCGAGTCCTCTTCGATCTCGACGACGCCGCGCATGCGAATCGAGCCGCGGCCGGTCGAGTACGCGTCCTGGATGCCCTGGTTGCCGACGATGAGACCGTGCGTCGGGAAGTCCGGGCCCTTGACGCGTTCCATGCACGCGGCGAGCGTGGCTTCCTCGTCGGCCTCGTGGTTGTCGAGGGCCCAGAACACGGCCTCGCCGAGTTCGCGCAGGTTGTGCGGAGGAATGTTGGTGGCCATACCGACGGCGATGCCGTTGGAGCCGTTCATCAACAGGTTCGGCACACGCGACGGAAGTACCGTCGGCTCCTGGGTCTTGCCGTCGTAGTTGGGGATGAAGTCGACGGTTTCCTCGTCGATGTCGCGCAGCATCTCCATCGCGAGCGGCGTCAGACGGGCCTCGGTGTATCGCATGGCGGCGGGTCCGTCGTTGCCGCGTGACCCGAAGTTGCCCTGACCGTCGACGAGCGGGTACCGCATCGACCACGGCTGGGCGAGACGCACGAGCGCGTCGTAGATCGAGGTGTCACCGTGCGGGTGATAGTTACCCATCGTTTCGGCAACGGGCCGAGCGGATTTCACGTAGCTACGGTCGGGGCGGAAGCCCGAGTCGTACATCGCGTAGAGGACGCGGCGGTGCACCGGCTTGAGGCCGTCGCGCACCTCGGGCAGCGCGCGGCCGACGATGACGCTCATCGCGTAGTCGATGTAACTACGCTGCATCTCCTGCTGAATGTCGACCGGATCGATCCGGTCTCCGCCCTCGGCGTTCGTCGTCTGTCCGGGAGGCCCGACAGGAGGCTCGGTGGTATCCGACATCAAATTCTCCTTGAATCAAAGATAGTGCGTGGCAACAGGTTTCGAGCGCGCTACACGTCCAGGAACCGAACGTCCTTGGCGTTGCGTGCGATGAAACTGCGTCGGGCACTGACGTCTTCACCCATCAGGACGCTGAAGAGCTCGTCCGCGGCAGCCGCGTCGTCGAGCGTGACCAGACGCAACACACGGACCGCCGGGTCCATCGTGGTCTCCCACAGCTCTTTCGCGTTCATCTCGCCGAGACCTTTGTAGCGCTGGACGCCGTCGTCGACGTTGATCTTGCGCTTGTTCGCCAGGCCGGCCTCGAGCAGGCCGTCGCGCTCACGGTCGGAATACGCGTAGTCGGGCTCGCCGCGGTTCCACTTGATCTTGTAGAGCGGCGGCATCGCGAGGTAGACGTGGCCGTGCTCGATGAGTGGACGCATGAAGCGGAACAGCAGCGTCATCAGCAGAGTCGAGATGTGCTGGCCGTCGACATCGGCGTCGGCCATCAGCACGATCTTGTGATACCGCAGCTTGCTGATGTCGAACTCGTCGTGAATGCCGGTTCCGAAGGCCGTGATGATGGACTGCACTTCGTTGTTCTTCAGCACACGGTCGATACGCGCCTTCTCGACGTTGATGATCTTTCCGCGCAGCGGCAGGATCGCCTGGAACATCGAGTCGCGGCCCGACTTCGCGGAGCCTCCTGCGGAGTCGCCCTCCACGATGTAGATCTCGGACTTCGCCGGGTCGTTGGAACGGCAGTCGGCGAGCTTGCCGGGCAGGCCACCGATGTCGGTTGCGCTCTTGCGCCGCACCAACTCTCGCGCCTTGCGCGCGGCCATGCGCGCCTGCGCCGACGACACGGCCTTGTTGATGATGGTCTTGGCATCGGCCGGGTTGGACTCGAACCAGTGCGCGAGGTGCTCGTTGCACGCCTTCTGCACGAACGAACGAACCTCGGTGTTGCCGAGCTTGGTCTTGGTCTGACCCTCGAACTGCGGTTCGCCGACGCGTACCGAGATGACGGCCGCGAGACCTTCGCGGATGTCGTCGCCGGTGAGTTTGCCGTCCTTCTCCTTGACGAGCTTCTTCTCGGCTGCATACTTGTTGACCGTCGACGTCAGCGCGGTACGGAAGCCCTCTTCGTGGGTACCGCCCTCGTGCGTGTTGATCGTGTTGGCGAACGTGTGGACCGACTCGGAGTACCCGGCGTTCCACTGCATCGCGATCTCGACCTCGTGTCCCTCACCCTTGGCGGTGAAGCCGACGACGGAACCGTGGATCGCGGTCTTGGTCTTGTTGATGTGCTTGACGAAGTCGACGAGGCCGTCGGGGTAGTGATAGGTGCGCTTCTTGACCTTGGCGGCCTTGGGCGCCTCTGCCTCTGCTTCTTCTTCGGACGCGGTCTTGGGTGCTTCCGCCGTCTCGGCGAGTTCGTCCTCGCTGGCGTCGGACGCCGCGACCCGCTCGTCGGTGAAGTTGATGGTCAGTCCCTTGTTCAGGAACGCCATCTCCTGCAGGCGACGGTGCACGGTCTCGAAGCTGAAGTCGAGCGTCTCGAAGATCTCGCCGTCGGGCCAGAAGCGGACCGTGGTGCCTGTCGCGTCCGTGTCGCCGACGGTCTCGAGCGGGCCGGGCTTGGCGTAGTCGTACGACTGCTTGTAGCGGTGGCCGTCGCGTGCGATCTGCAGCTCCACCTTGGTGGACAGCGCGTTGACGACCGAGATGCCGACGCCGTGCAGACCACCGGACACCGCGTAGGAGTCCGAGTCGAACTTTCCGCCTGCATGCAGCTGGGTCATGACGACCTCGACGGTGGGAACACCGGACGCGTGCGTGGCGACGGGGATGCCACGGCCGTCGTCGACGACCTCGACGCTGCCGTCGTCGTGAATGGTGACGTCGACGGTGGTGGCGTATCCGGCCATCGCCTCGTCGACGGAGTTGTCGACGACTTCCCAGATCAAGTGGTGCAGGCCGCGCTCACCGGTGGAACCGATGTACATACCGGGCCGCTTACGAACTGCTTCCAGTCCCTCGAGGACGGTGATCGACGAAGCGCCGTAGTCCTTGTTCTGAGTCTCGCTCTTACCTGACTTCTGGGCGGCCACGGTTCGGTCGTTCTCCTTTACGCGTCTTCACTCCCCCTCGCACCATCGGTGCTACCGCGCTCGCACCATGGCAGGTGCCACCGCACGGACGCTCGCGTTCCCCCTGATGTCCACGGACATGGACACCCGGTTCGGCGCGGTAGATCCGAAGGGCTTCTCTGTTACCGGTCCATACTACTGGTACGCACCGACAGGAGGGGGACGATGACACCCCGAAAAGCCCCCTGAAAGCCTCTCTGAGGGATTTTCTCAGCATCCGTCGACAAAGATGGACGGTGAAACCGTGTCGAACGGCTAGAGGTCCAGCACGATCCTTCCGCCCTTCGAGCGGGAGACGCAGATCAACATTTCGCGACCGCGCTCCTCCGGCGTCAGTCTGTCGTCGCGGTGCTCCGGGGTGCCGTGCAGCACCCGAACCCGACACGTTCCGCAGAATCCTTGCCGACAGGAATAGGCGACGTCCGGCTTGACCTCTCGAATCGCCTGCAGCGCAGTCATATCCGCCGGCACAGTCACCACCGTTCCGGATTCCACCAACTGAACCTCGAATTCGACACCGCCCCGAACGGGTGGCGGGGAGAAACGTTCGAAGTACAGGTGGGTCGCGCGAGAGTCGTCGAATGCCGTCCTCACGGTGTCGATCATCGGCGGCGGACCACAGCAGTACACCGCGCCACCCGTCACGTCGTGCAGCAGAGACGAGCCGATCTGCACACCGTCGACGTCGTCCGTGAAGACCGTCACACGCTCCGAGTTCCACGATTCGATCTCGTCGAGAAACGGCAGCGATGCACGCGACCGGCCGCAATAGATCAGACGCCAGTCCATGCCGACGCGTCGGGCAGCACGGACCATCGGCAGAATCGCGGTGATACCGATGCCGCCCGCCACGAACAAGGCCTGCCCCTGCGGCACGAACGGGAACCCGTTGCGTGGCCCGAGAACGGTCACCTCGTCGCCCGGCTCGAGGGCATGCATCTCCGTCGACCCGCCGCCGCCGTCCGGAACGAGCCGCACCGCAACGGTATACCTGCTGTCCGACGGGTTGCCGCACAGCGAGTACTGGCGACGACGTCCCGACGGCAACCGGACGTCGATGTGCATTCCGGGCGACCACGCCGCGAGCGGGACGCCGTCGGTGGCCGCGAACGTCAATCGGACCACCGGTTGGTCGTCGCACACCACCTCGCGTCGCTCGAGCGTGAGCGACCTCGCGTGCACGACGGCCGGGGCCGCATGCTCGGGCGAGTAGCTACCTGCGTCGAGCAGTGCGAACCATTTGTCGAGCGCGTCGGTGACGAGCGACATCGTCTGATCCGGAACCGGGTCACCGTACAGATCCGGCGGAATCGTGCGTCCCACCCGGAAGGATTCGACCGCCTTCGTCATGTCGGAGAGCTTGCGTCGAACACCCATCTCGCGCTTACCCCGCAGCCGCTCGCGCCGCGGGCGACGACGCCAGATAGCGCTCCGCCTGTTCGGTCGATCCCTCCTGGGAGGGGTGGTAGTCGGACCGGAAGTACCGCAGCGATGCGCGCACGATCAGCATGGGGCCGGGAAACAACCCCTTGGCCGTGACCCGCCGGTACCGACGGAACGACGGCCGACGCTTCTTCACCGGCACATTCTGCAACGACGGATCCTGGCTCATCAGGTAGCGCACGCCGCGCGCCCAGAACCACATCAGTGCGGGCGCGATCACCAGATAGGTACGGATCCGCCTGGCCGGCCGGACGTCGAAGTACCGCATCACTTCGTATGCAACACAACGATGTTCGACCTCCTCGGCACCGTGCCAACGCAGCAGATCGAGCATCGTCGGATCGAACTCGACATCGTCGAGGGCGTCGGCGTTGAGGACCCAGTCTCCGAGAAAAGCCGTGAGATGTTCGACGGCAGCGATCAGGGCGACGCGCTCGACGAGGCTGTTCTGACCGTGGTGCGTCCGGTTGCCGAGTGCGCGTCCGAACAGAAACTTCATCTGCTCGACGTACGGCGTCACGTCGATGCCGTACGCGGTCAGTTGATCGAGTACTTGCGTATGTGCTTGCGCGTGAACGGCTTCCTGTCCGATGAATCCGATGACGTCGTCGCGCAACTGCTCGTCGTGGATCAGGGGCAACGCTTCCTTGAACGTTCTGACGAACCATTCCTCGCCCTCGGGCAGGAGCAGATGCATCACGTTGAACAAGTGCGTCGCGAGGGGATCGCCGTCGACGTAGTGAAGTGGCAGGGACCCCCAATCGAACGCCACGTTCCGCGGCCGGAGAACCACTTTGTCGGACGGTCCTGCTTGCTCGGTCGAAGACATGCACTCACCTCGTCTTTGCGAACGTCGGTGGCGCCCCCGCACCGATCTCTCCTGGGGTCGAACGGCACGCTACGTGACAGAGTCGCGCGAAAGCAACCAAGAACACAGTTGACAAGTGCATGTTACCGAGCTGACAACGGTTTCCAGGGAGAAGAACGGTCTATCCGTACGTGTCGCGTGGACCGCGCCCTTTGATGTGGCGTTCGCCCTTCCGCCAGCTCTTGGTGACCGGACCGGTGATCTTCAGGGACGTCACCACACCGTGTCCGACGGCCGCCGCGATCTTGGCCAGGATCTGCGACTGCATCAACCGCAGTTGAGTCGCCCACGCGGTCGACTCGGCGGACACACTCAGCACGCCGTCCTCGAGTTTCGTCGGCGTGGCGTGCGAGGCGATGTCGTCTCCGACGACGGCCGTCCAGCGCCCCAACACGGTTCCCTCGGCGACCTTGTCGGACCATCCCCGCTTCTTCGCGATCGCGCCGGCCAACGACCCGAGCGTCTGCGGATCCCGATCGTCGGGACCGGGACCGGACCACCCTCGCTTGCGACGACCGCGGAGCGCGCGAATTCCACCGGACGGCGACGAACGACCCTGTCCGACGGATTTGCCGCTCGCTTTCGCTGCCGCCCGTGCCTCCTCGAGCGCACGACGCGCGAGGTCGACGCCGCGCAGTTCGGGCTGTGGTTCCGGTGCAGCTTCCTGGTCGTCGCTCACGGCGTCACACCTTCGCTCTCGTCGATCGCGCTGATCCTCGACACCCGACCAGTGTCCTCCTGGTGCGCAGCAACTCCCCAGCGGCGCGCATCGAGCTCCGGGGGTACGTCCTCGGCCACCGCCGCGGTGATCAAGACCTGTTCGGCATCGACGGCAACCCGCGCCAATGCACTGCGACGCTTACGATCGAGTTCGGCGAACACGTCGTCGAGCATCAGGACCGGATCCGTGCCCTCCGCGCGAAGCAGACCGAACGACGCCAGTCGGAGCGACAACGCGAAGGACCACGATTCGCCGTGGCTCGCAAAGCCTTTCGCCGGCTGATCCCCCAACGTCAGCTCCAGGTCGTCACGATGCGGTCCGACGAGGCAAACTCCGCGCTCGATCTCGCGCTGACGCATCACCGAAAGTTGGTGCAGGAAGGCAGCTTCCAACACGTCGATGTCGTCCGCCTCGGGAGTGCGTGTCGGATCGGAGAATTCGGGAGGTAGTGCGTCGGCGAGGCTGCTGCGGTACCGGATCGAAGCGGGTCGAGACTCCGGCGCGATCGACGAATATGCTTCTGCGACATATGGAGTCAACTCGTGCACCACACCGATGCGCGACGCCAGCAGCTGCGCACCGTGCGCCGCGAGGTGACCGTCCCATACATCCAGCGTCGCAAGAGCACTCGTGCCATCGCTCGAGGAGGATCCTCGCCGCAACGCACCGCCCGCCGTCTTCAACAACGCCGATCGTTGACGCAGTACCTTGTCGTAATCGCTTCGGACACCGGCCATTCGGGGTCGGCGCGTGGTCAGTAGTTCGTCGAGGTAGCGACGTCGGTCACCCGGGTCGCCGCGTACGAGCGACAAGTCCTCGGGCGCGAACAGCACGCTGTGCAGCACACCGAGAATTTCTCGCGGCCGACGCACCGGTGACCGGTTCATGCGCGCCTTGTTCGCCCTGCCGTCCTGGATCTCGACGTCGATCGTCAGCTCACGACCATGATTGACGACGGTCGCGCTCGCGAACGCACGATCCGCACCCGCTCTGATCAGCGGCGCGTCCGACGAGACACGATGCGAGGACAGCGTCGCCAGATATCCGAGCGACTCGAGCAGGTTCGTCTTGCCGTGCCCGTTCGGCCCGACGAACACCGTCGAACCCGGCTCGAGTTCGACGGTGGCGTCGTCCCACGATCGGAAATCACGCAGGGAGAAGGAACGAACGAACAAGGCTTATTTCTTGGGGTCGGGAGCGCGCAACGTCTCTTCGGTGGTGGCTCGTTTGACGGCGTGCCCGCCGAACTGGTTGCGCAGCGCGGACACTGCCTTCATCGCCGGCGAATCCTCCTGGCGCGACGCGAACCGCGCGAACAGCGCCGCGGAAATCACCGGAGCCGGAACAGCGTGTCGGATCGCTTCCTCGACGGTCCACCGTCCTTCGCCGGAATCCTCTGTGTACCCGGAGATCTCGCGGAACTCCGGGTCCTGAGCGAGCGCCTGAACGAGCAGATCGAGCAGCCAGGACCGCACGACGGTGCCCTGGCTCCACGCACGAAGGACGCCGTGCACGTCCTGGACCAGGTCTTCCGCCTCGAGGAGTTCGTAGCCTTCGGCGTACGCCTGCATCAACCCGTACTCGATGCCGTTGTGCACCATCTTCGAGTAGTGGCCTGCCCCGACGGGCCCGGCGTGGACGAAACCGTCGGCGCGCTCGCCTTCCGGGCGCAACGCGTCGAAGATCGGAAGTGCGCGCTCGACGTCGGCCTCGGAGCCACCGACCATGAGGCCGTAGCCGTTCTTCAGACCCCACACACCGCCGGACACACCGGCGTCGATGTAACCGATGCCCTTCTCCGCGAGCAGGTCGGCGTTCATCCTGTCGTCCGTGAACCGGGAGTTGCCGCCGTCGATGACCAGGTCGCCCTCCTCGAGGACGTCACGCAGAGAGGTGATCGTGTCACGCGTGATGTCACCGGCGGGCACCATCACCCAGACGACGCGCGGCGCGGTCAGCGCTGCAGCGAGATCGCCGAGCGACGGCGTATCGGTTACCTCGGGTCGCGGGTCGTATCCGATCACTTCGTGGCCGTGTGCGCGAAGACGCTCGCGCATGTTGAAGCCCATTTTTCCGAGGCCGACCAATCCCAGCTGCATGAGAGACGTCCTTCTCTAGTGTGCGGTCATTCGCGCGTTCGCCTTCGGGCGAAGGCGGGTGCACGTAGTCCGTACCCGATCAGCCCGGAAGTCGAACCGGCATCAGCAGGTACGTGTACGCGCTCTGCGGTGCTGCGAACTTGCCCGACGCGTCGGGTACCAGTTCATCATCGGCGGTCGGCCGCAGAACTGCAGGACGACTGGGAGTGGTGAAGCCGAAGGTGACCTTCTCGCTGTGCAGCGACGACAATCCGTCGATCAGGTAGCCCGGGTTGAACGCGATGGTCAACGCTTCACCCTGGAAGTCCGCCATCAACGATTCCTCGGCGCGACCTGCATCGTCGCCACCG
Organism: Rhodococcus sp. BP-261; assembly: GCF_019835205.1. Classification (NCBI taxonomy): domain Bacteria; kingdom Bacillati; phylum Actinomycetota; class Actinomycetes; order Mycobacteriales; family Nocardiaceae; genus Rhodococcus; species Rhodococcus sp. BP-261. Next base: position 150,893 of record NZ_JABUCO010000007.1, read on the forward strand.
GCCGACAGCAGCAGACCTTCGGCGGAGAACTCGAGTCGAACCTGTGCACCGCGCTCGGCGACGAGAGCGACACGTTTGATCGCCTCGACGAGTGGAGCGACCTCGACGACGGCCACAGCGGTGTGTTCCGCGGGCAGGAGCTGACGGAACTTCGGGAAGTCGGCGTCGAGAAGCCTGGTCGTCGTGCGACGGCCCTCGCTGATGATGCCGAGAAGACCGTCGGCGCCGACGGACGAGCCCGAACCCAGAGCGAGCTCGACAGGTGAATTCGCGTTGCCGCCCAACGTCTTTGCGGATTCGGACAGAGTCTTGGCCGGAATCAGAACTTCGGTCTTGGTCTCGCCGTTCGCCGGCATCCACTCGAGCTCGCGGACGGCCAGACGAAATCGGTCGGTCGCGGCGAGGACCACGGTCGTGCCGTGGATCTCGACGCGGATGCCGGTCAGCATCGGCAGCGTGTCGTCGCGTCCGGCGGCGACGGCGACCTGGGAGATGGCTTCGGAGAAGACATCGTTGGCGACGGATCCGGTCTGCGTCGGCAGTTCCGGCAGCTGAGGGTAGTCCTCGACAGGCATCGTCGGCAGCGAGAACTTCGCGCTACCGCACGTGATGAGCACCCTGGTTCCGTCGACACCGACGTCGACGGGCTTGTTCGGAAGCGACTTCGTGATGTCCGCCAGGAGCTTGCCCGAGACCAGTGCCTTGCCTGCGGTCGATACCTCGGCGGACACCCGGACCTGCGCGGACACCTCGTAGTCGAAGCCCGACACGGTCAAGCCCTGCTCGTCGGCAGCGAGAAGAACTCCACCGAGGACAGGAACGGGCGGCCGGGACGGCAGGCTTCGAGCTACCCACGCAACGGAATCGGAGAAATCTTCACGAGCAACGCGAAACTTCAGACTTCCAAGCTCCATCGCTCGGCATTTCCTCTCGGTCGGGGCGGTTCGTCACGAAGAAGGGTCTTCGGTGAGTGCGGGGCACTCGAGGGCACCGGTGCATCACTGAGTCTGACACAACCGGCAGATGCACACCGTATGCCCTTCGCGACCAACTTGGAAAGCCGAACCTGGCGCGCTCGGACGCGTCGACGAGGGGCTGTGAGGGGATCTGTCCCCAACACCTGTTTTCAAAGAAGATCCCTTCAAGAGAAATTCTTTGTATTAATAGGTCCTGTGGAATCTGTGCACTCGCCCCTCGAGCCGCTGGTCGCTCGGCGTGGTGTCGTGGGGATGAATTCGGGACCAATCGGCGGTTGCGATGGGGAAGCTTGTGGACGAATCACAAACGGTTCACAGCCTCCCACAGTCCATCCCCAGAAGAGCGCGTTTCTCCACATGCTTATCCACAGGTGTGAATCATTGGAGACCACCCGAAAAAATTTCCGGGAACGTCTCTCGAGGGGCGCCCGCAGACGAGAAACGCCGGACGGATCCTCTCTCTCGAGGGGTCCGCCCGGCGTCGGGACGAGAAACGTCAGCGCTTGGAACGCTGTTTGATGCGAGCCGTCAGCTCCTGTACCTGGTCGTAGACCTTGCGACGCTCGGTCATCTCCTTGCGAATCTTCTTGTCGGCGTACATGACGGTGGTGTGGTCCCTACCGAAGGTCTGGCCGATCTTGGGCAGCGAGAGATCGGTGAGCTCGCGGCACAGATACATCGCGATCTGACGGGCCATGGCCAGTGCCCTGGCCTTACCCGGCCCGCACAGGTCGTCGATCGTGGTGTCGAAGTACTCGGCGGTGACGGCCATGATCGTCGCCGCGTTGATCTCGAGGCTCGAGGAGTCCGGCATCAGATCGCGGAGGACCACTTCGGCGAGCGTCAGATCCAGAGCCTGTCCGTTGAGCGACGCGAACGCGGTGACGCGGATGAGCGCACCCTCGAGTTCACGAATGTTGCGCTCGATACGGCTGGCGATCAGCTCGAGGACGTCGTGCGGCACGTCGAGCCGGTCCATCCTCGCCTTCTTGCTGAGGATCGCGATGCGGGTCTCGAGTTCCGGCGGCTGAACATCGGTGATCAGGCCCCATTCGAACCGGGTACGCAGGCGTTCCTCGAGGGTGGCCAGCTGCTTCGGAGGACGATCCGACGAGACGACGATCTGCTTGTTCGCGTTGTGCAGTGTGTTGAAGGTGTGGAAGAACTCCTCCTGGATACCTTCCTTGCCCTCGATGAACTGGATGTCGTCGACCAGAAGGACATCCGTTTCGCGGTAGCGGCGCTTGAACGCGACCTTGCGGTCGTCACGAAGACTGTTGATGAAGTCGTTCGTGAACTCCTCGGTCGAGACGTACTTCACGCGCATGCCCGGGAAGAGGCGTTGAGCATAGTGACCGGCCGCATGGAGCAGGTGAGTCTTGCCCAGACCCGACGCGCCCCAGACGAACAACGGGTTGTAGGCGCGGGCGGGCGCCTCGGCGATCGCGACGGCGGCCGCGTGCGCGAATCGGTTGGAAGCGCCGATGACGAAGGTGTCGAACGTGTACTTCGCGTTCAAGCTGCCTGCGCCCGCGGGGGGAGTCGTCGTCTCGGGTGGCTTGGTGAAGTAGGTCGGCCACGAGTTCTGCACGCTGGTCAGAGCGTCACCGTCGTCGTCGACTTCCTCGTAGTCCGCCGTTTCGGAATCCGACGGTTCGTCGTCGGTGCTGGTCAGGAACCGACGACGGTAGGTCGGTGAACTGGGAGTTTCGGGGTACGACGCACGTTCGGTCTCGTGCTTGTCCTCCTCGGGAGCCGAGATACGGACGCCGAGGCCCTCGACACCCTGGCCGAGGTGACGGCCGAGTGCGTGCAGGATCGGTTCGCGGAGGTCCCTCTCGATCGCTTCTTGCGCGAAGGACGAGGGGACCGCGAGCAGCGCGAAGCCTTGCGTGAGCGTGAGCGGTTCGACCAACGCGAGCCAGGCCTTCTGTCCCTTGGTCAGGTCTGGGCCGCCGTGCCGATCGGACGTCAACTCCGTGACAACCTCAGGCCAGACGCGCGCCAGCGCACCCGGATCGTCGTTCACGGTGCCTCCCATTCGAACAGTGCTGTCAACCGGCTGAATCCGATGATCTTTTCCCACCCGCGTCACGCCGAATTCGGCTATCGTCCCCTCTCAGCGACGTTCTTCGGGGGATTCACAGTCGAGCAGTGCACACGTGCCGGATACGAATATGCCATCTGGCCCGTGTTTCCACACAATTATCCACAGGTGTGGATTAACGACATCGTTGTCACCCTGACAGGGGCCTGGCGACCGTATCCGTGCGGTTCTCCGGCCTTGACCTGCTGCTTTAGGTGAAACCGGCAGACTCGAGTTATGGGCTTGCCCTGTGAGTAACGGAGGACACGCGTCCGAATGCGGTTATACACACACCGTTCTCCCCATGGGTGTGGATGAATTACACGGATGTAGTCCCGAGGGCGTACATTCGACGAGTTTGACCACCGCCAAGTCGATCAGTACTCTCGAACAGTCACCCAAGGCGAGGTGGCCGATGCTTGCTGGCTGCATACAGTCTGTGGTTACTCGGATTTCTCGCTCGGGGATGTAATTGGAGTTCGACCGAACTCGTTACCACCGTTGCCGACGCCTTCGGGCGTCAATGATTTTCGAGGAGTGTTCACCGTGGCCAAGGGCAAGCGGACGTTCCAGCCGAACAACCGACGCCGCGCGCGTGTTCATGGCTTTCGTCTTCGTATGCGTACGCGTGCAGGTCGTGCAATCGTCTCTGCACGCCGTGGTAAGGGCCGCAAGGAACTCACCGCTTAATTCATTGTTCGTCCGAACGTACGGAGCTCGGGGTGTTGCCTGAGCCGCACAGATTGCATCGCAGCGCTGATTTCTCACGTGTGATGCGTCGAGGCCGCCGCATGGGTAGACAAGACCTGGTCGTTCACGCGTTCGCGCGTGACGACGAGAACACTGTCGTCAGCCCCGGTGCTTCGAGGTTCGGATTGATCGTCAGTAAAGCTGTCGGGCCGGCGGTAACTCGTCATCGAGTTGCACGCCGGCTTCGGCATATCTGCGCCGAGGTGATGCTCGAGGTGCCCGCCACCAGCGACGTCGTCATTCGAGCTCTTCCGGGCGCAGCCGATATGTCCTCGAGGGACCTACAGCGCCAAGTTCGTTCGGGCTTGAGGAAGCTGGGGTACATCGACCCGGCGAAAGACGCGCGCTCATGACGCTGCTTCGCGCCGTCCGCTCGCTTCCCGCGCGGGCGCTGATCTTCTGTATCGAGCTGTACCGCACCTATGTGTCTCCGCTGAGGCTGCCCACCTGCCGTTTTTCACCTACGTGCAGTGAGTACGCAGTCGACGCGTTGAGAACCCACGGTGCGATCAAAGGCTCTCTGTTGTCCGTTGTCCGGTTGCTGAAATGTGCACCCTGGCACCCTGGAGGGTGGGACCCGGTTCCCGAACGCGGCTCATGGCGTCGCGCCTCGCCGGCGACAACCGAACAGACTTCGACCGAAGAAAGCCACGATCTCGTGAGAGTGGACGAACAGAGGAGTACATAGAGCCGTGCTCGACTTCATTTATTACCCGGTCTCCTGGATTCTCTGGGTGTGGCACAAGGTATTCGGTGCCGTTCTGGGTGCCGACAACGGATTCGCGTGGGCGCTGTCCGTGATGTTCCTGGTGTTCACTCTGCGACTGATTCTGTACAAGCCCTTCGTCAAGCAGGTACGTACGACGCGTCAGATGCAAGAGCTGCAGCCGCAGATCAAAGCCCTGCAGAAGAAGTACGGCAAAGACAAGCAGCGCATGGCCGTCGAGATGCAGAAGCTGCAGAAGGAACACGGATTCAACCCGATCATGGGTTGCCTCCCGGTCCTGGCCCAGGCTCCGGTGTTCATCGGCCTGTTCCATGTGCTTCGTTCGTTCAACCGAACGGGTACCGGCGTCGGTCAGCTCGGTCTGGATCCGGCAGTCAACCGCACCCTGCCGAACTACGCCTTCAACGTGGAGGACGTGAACTCGTTCCTGGACGCCCGTCTGTTCGGCGCACCGATCTCGGCGTGGATCACGATGCCGAAGGCCCAGCTCGAGGCGTTCGCGAACCCCGAACTCGGCCTCGGCGTCCCGTCGGTGTGGACGATCGTCGCGGTGTCGGTTCCGCTCATGGTCATCGCGGCTGTGGCCACGCACCTGAACTCGCGTGCATCCGTCGCTCGCCAGAGTGAGGCCGCAGCGGCCAATCCGCAGTCCGCGATCATGAACAAGCTTGCGTTGTATATCTTCCCGCTCGGTGTTCTTGTCTTCGGTGCGTTCCTGCCCATCGCCATCCTGCTCTACTGGGTGTCGAACAACCTGTGGACCTACGGCCAGCAGCACCTCGTGTTCGGCAAGATCGACCGTGAGGAAGAAGAGAAGAAGAAGCTCGCCCTCGAGAAGCGCACCGAAAACGCGCCGAAGCCGGGCGTCAAGCCGGTCACCAAGCCGAAGCCCGGTGCCAGGCCCAAGCTGTCGAAGATGACGCCCCCTCCAGTCGCGGACGCAGCCGAGCAGGATGGAACGTCCGACCTCGAAGCGAACCCGTCGGACAGCACTCCCCCGGCAGGTGGAAACGGGGCAGCGCGTCCCAAGGGACAGCGCCCTCAGCCGAACCGCAACAGGCCCAAGCGCAAGCGGCGCTGAGCGGCTCGATCGACGACAAGGGACGAAGATGCCTGCAGATACCGAAGAAACAACGAATACGGACAACGCAGTGAACGCTGGGGACGGAGCTGGTGAGGTCGTGGCAGTCGAAGCCGACAAGACAGTCGAAGACGAGGCCGTGAAGAAGGCTGCCGTCGACGAGACGATCGACGACGCGATCGACGACGACGAGGATGCCGAGGATTACTTGGTCGAAGAGGGCGAGATCGCCGGGGACTACCTCGAGCAGCTTCTCGACGTTCTCGACTTCGACGGTGACATCGACCTGGATGTCGAGGGCGACCGGGCGATCGTCAGCATCGACGGCGGCAACGATCTGAGCAAGCTCGTCGGACGGAAGGGCGAGGTGCTCGACGCGCTGCAGGAGCTGACGCGCCTCGCGGTTCAGCAGTCGACCGGTGAGCGCAGCAAGCTGATGCTCGATGTCGCCGGCTGGCGCGCTGGGCGTCGGAGCGAGCTGAGCACCTTGGGTGTGGAGGCTGCGCGCCGCGTGCTCGAGAGCGGCGAGCGCGAGGAACTCGCCCCGATGACACCGTTCGAGCGCAAGATCGTGCACGACGCGGTTGCCAAGATCGACGGCGTCGAGAGCGAGAGCACCGGCGTCGAACCGTCGCGGCGAGTGGTTGTCGTCAAAGCCTGACGATCACACCGACACCTCGAAGGCCCCCAACTCCGGTTGGGGGCCTTCGTCGTTTCCGGGTTTCGACGCCACTCGCAGATGCGATGCCTATCGATGCGCCCACGCCGCGGTCCCGCGTTTCGGTCCGCTGACGTTCGAAATCGTGCGGCAGAATTGCACGGGTGTAGTTCCATGGCGCCCTCGTTTCACGTGAAACGTGCGATGGGACGAAACGTCACAGTGACGATGCGCGCCTAGGCTCTGGGTCGCGAGAATTCGGGGTTGAGACGCGAGTTCTGTGCGTGGAGGTGGATGCCGAATGTCGTGGGCTGAGGTCTTTCGGTTTCACGTGAAACCGCGCTCGGTAAGAGCGGGGTGTGTCGCGGTGTAGCTCGTTGGCGCTCCATGGTTGGCACTCTCGATCGAGCGGGCTACATGTGCGGGCAGTTTCGTGACACGTCTTCCTCGCTTCGCCGGCGGATGCGTCGATGCACACACCGGGGTCTCAGATGTGTGTGTACAGAGATGGTGTCGCGAAGCCGAGCGTCGGTGTGGTCAGTCCTCGCCGATGAACGAGCTACTGGAGTGGTCGCAGAATCTCGAGTTGAGACGACGGTGTTGTCTCTATGTGTGTGAACGACATAGCCGGAACAACGCCTCGAGCTGACTGGGCGTGGATGCGTTGTGGTCGGGTGGGGCGGTATCCGAACGAGGGCGAACTCTCAACCGTGGTTCCGTCCTCCCCTCCCCTGCCGTTGCGGGTGCCGGCGAAGGTGGTCAACTCCGAACGGACTCCGATTCCGGTATTCGCGTGGATGGAGGTAGGCGCAAGCTGTCGTGTAAGTGCTGTGGATGGCAGTAGCCGCGGTGCCCGGTTCGATTTGCTTACGTGAATCGATGGCCGACGCAAGGTGGCCTGCGGAGCGATCCGAGTGTCGCACTCGGCGGTGGTCGGTTCGCGTAGCGATGGCGCAGCCGCATCCCGTTTCACGTGAAACAGAAGAGGCTTTGCTCCGAGCACCGACCGGTCTGCCGGAAGACAGAAGGAGGCGCGCGACTATCGCGGTGCGGATTCCGCGGGGTGGTCGACGCGGTTCTGCCGGATCGCACATGTCGTCCGGAAGCCGCATCATGACTTCGAGTGCGCACGAGGACCGCGGCAGGCTGCCGTCCGTCGCTAGCGCCGCTCTACCGTGACGGGATCCGGGTGGGTGCGCAGCGCACCGACGCACAAGCCAGGCGAGTACTGACGGCACGCCATTGCTGTGGTCGCCGGCCAACGCATCGCGAGAGGAAGCCTCGAGAAGGAGCACCCACGTGAAGACATCGCGTGGTTCCGATTCTCCAAGCTCCACCGTGCACGTGGGCCATGGGTCGTCCAATCGGTCCGCCACGAACCCGTCTACCTCGATCGGAGATCTCGCAGTACATCGCGAAGCCAGGGTCCGGGCCATGCATCGATCGCAGCTCGAGCGGCGCCGGTAGATGCGACGTTGACCAATGGCGCGGGTTGGCGACTACGAGTCAGGTGGACGCGCTGGGCCAGCCCGCTGGAACGTGAGTCGACGTCTGCCCGGTCGTCAGGCCGAGCCCTGAATGAAGAGTGGCTTCGGCCCACTGTTTCACGTGAATCAGCGAAGATATGAAGAAGCACTCACGACGCGATCTGCGCTGCAGGAATGCGCCCCCGGCTTTGTTGGTCAGTCGTCGATCTAGCTGATCGGCGATTGTTCAAATCTTGCCACGAGGGTGGAGTCGTCCCTCGCCGAACTTGGTTGTGGCAATGAATGTCCCACGTTATGCCGATTGTCGGCTCGTCCGAGTCGGCTGCTGTGACCGACCTTCGGCACGAGCCGCTATGTCAGTAGAGCCCGGTCCGCTGTTCGATATGAGCGTGCGAGTGCGGTTTCACGTGAAGCGTCGGCTCGCGAGAAGTGCTTGCGGCGGCGCACCCGACCTGACCCAGGCCGCATCCTGCGTCGACACAAGAGGACCGCGGGCGCAGCCCGGGCGTTACCGGACGCGCTGAACTACAGCACAGCATTTGGGTCTCCCCTCCGCCAGGGGACATGGCTGTGCCAAGGGGCAGTGCTTGGCGCCGGGCATCTCGTGAACGACGGATCGGGTAACTACCGTCTCTGGAATGGGCTCGGTTCAGCCCGTGTCCCGCACACAGATTCACGCAACCAACAGCTGCTCTCGGCGCGTGTGGTCCGCTCGTCGAGTTCACAATCCCCGCGCCGGTCTGAGGGTGTACGCACGGCGGGTGGTCTGCGGGCGATCGTCGATGCCGCCCGATCCGTGATGTGTGCGGCTGTGTTGCTCGGACGAGGCCCCACGAGCGTTGCGGTCGGAACCGACGTCCGCGGGTTCATTCCTATCGACGGGCTCAGGCCACAGAGTTTCACGTGAAACCGCGCCCGACGTTTCACGTGAAACCCGGACTTCGAACTCGGCAATACTGGATTGTGATCGAGAGAACGAAGAGAAACGTGTCGGATGCGTCGGATAGTTTGGCGAAGTGAGGCCCGACGCGGGAGGATGATTCAGTGGACTCTGAGGCGTTTAATGACGACCATGTGATGGCAACTGTAGAGCGCATATTCGGCCCTCGCTTCGATCTCGCGAAGAAGTATCACGAGTCTCTGGCAACCGATGGCGTCGAGCGCGGACTCATCGGACCCCGTGAGGTTCCCCGGTTGTGGGAGCGGCACATCTTGAATTGCGCCGTCGTTGCCGAGCTGATCGACGAGGGCGAGCGCGTCGTCGATGTCGGTAGTGGTGCCGGCTTGCCCGGAATCCCACTCGCGATCGCTCGGCCCGATCTTCACGTCACGCTCGTCGAGCCCCTCCTCCGTCGGACCGTATATCTGGCGGAGTTCATCGAGGAGAACGATCTCAACGTTCTGGTCGTCCGAGGACGAGCGGAACAACCCGGTGTGAAGAAGGAAGCCGGCGGCGCCGACGTCGTGACGTCTCGGGCCGTCGCCCCGCTGGAGAAGCTCGCGAAGTGGTCCCTTCCGCTGATCCACGAGGGCGGGCGGATGCTCGCGTTGAAGGGCAGCAGTGCTGAGGAGGAGATCGAACGCGATCGGACTTCCCTTGCCCGTATGGGTGCTGGCAAGCTAGAGGTCGTGCAGTGCGGCGTCGGCGTCGTACCGACGCCCACCATCGTCGTTCGCGCTGAACGGGTTCCACGACGCTTTCAACGTTCATGACGTCTTCCGAGTTGTCACTAGTTCTGCACCAATCCAGTTCCGCACTAAGGAGCACATATGTCGGGTGGATCTGATCCAGCTGTTTCACGTGAAACACAGTCCGAGAACGGCAGCAAGACGCCGCGAGTCGATCGTCCGTCGTCAGCCGGTTCGGACTTCGGCGCTTACAGCAGTATCTCCCCCGACGACACTCCCATCGGTGCGGCTGCGCATCGCGCCAGCCAGGTACTCCACCCTGGCAGCGTGACGCTTCCCAAGCCCGCGCAGCGCCGCATGCTCACCATCGCCAATCAGAAGGGTGGCGTCGGGAAGACCACGACTGCGGTCAACCTCGCTGCTGCGCTCGCGGTCCAGGGACTGACGGTGCTCGTGGTCGATCTCGACCCGCAGGGCAACGCCAGTACCGCTCTGGGCGTCGAGCATCACTCGGGTGTGCCGTCGAGCTACGAAGTTCTCCTCGGTGAGGTCACTGCCCGCGAGGCGATTCAGAAGAGCCCGAACAGCGATCGTCTGTACTGCATTCCGGCGACCATCGACCTGGCCGGTGCCGAGATCGAACTCGTGTCCATGGTGGCTCGTGAAGGTCGCTTGAAGACCGCGCTTGCCGATCTCGAAGAGGTCGACGCCGACTTCATCTTGATCGACTGCCCGCCGTCGCTCGGCTTGCTCACCGTCAACGCATTGGTGGCAGCGACCGAGGTGCTGATCCCCATCCAGTGTGAGTACTACGCGCTCGAGGGCGTCGGTCAGCTTCTGCGCAACATCGAGCTCGTGCAGGCGCACCTCAACCCCGTGCTGCACGTGTCGACCGTCATTCTCACCATGTACGACGGCCGCACGAAGCTTGCCGATCAGGTTGCCGAGGAAGTGCGAAAGCACTTCGGCGACGCGGTACTGCGAGCTGTCATTCCACGAAGCGTCAAGGTATCCGAGGCGCCCGGGTACGGTATGACGGTCCTGGACTACGACCCGGGCTCTCGTGGAGCAATGAGCTACTTGGACGCAGGCAGAGAGTTGGCAGCCCGATCGGCGGTCGCGGCAACGGATGGAACGCAGGAGCGCTAGAGATATGAGTCAGGCACGAAAAGGTGGGCTGGGTCGCGGACTCGCGGCACTCATCCCTACGGGTCCGGAGGCCGGACCTCGCCTCGGCAACGCGGCTGCAGACGTCATCATCGGTAAGGAACGAACTGCCGCCGACGTCGAGAAGCCCGCGCTCGCGAAGGTCGAGAAAGAGAAGACGGCGTCTGCGCCGACCCCCACTCCCCCGGTGCGGAACACGGACGAGGATCTGGAACCGGCCGGCGCCGTCTACCGCGAGATCGCACCGTCGCAGATTCGTCCGAACCCGAAGCAGCCGAGATCGGTCTTCGACGAAGAAGCCCTCGCAGAACTCGTGCACTCGATCCGTGAATTCGGGTTGATGCAGCCGATCGTCGTGCGCGCCCTCGGTGACGACAAGTACGAACTCGTCATGGGTGAACGTCGGTGGCGGGCGAGCCAGGAAGCCGGCCTCGAGTCGATTCCCGCGATCGTCAGGGAAACCACCGACGACGCGATGCTTCGAGACGCACTGCTCGAGAACATTCACCGCGTGCAGCTGAACCCCCTCGAGGAGGCGGCTGCGTACCAACAGCTTCTCGAAGAGTTCGAGGTTACACACGAAGAGCTGGCAGCAAAGATCGGTCGATCACGGCCCGTCGTCACCAACATGATTCGTCTGCTGAAGCTGCCGATTCCGGTGCAGCGTCGCGTCGCCGCGGGAGTTCTGTCTGCCGGGCACGCCCGTGCTCTCCTGTCGTTGGACGCTGGCTCCGACGCGCAGGAAGCGTTGGCAGCACGCATCGTCGCCGAGGGTCTGTCGGTGCGCGCGACCGAAGAAGCGGTCACGTTGGCCAACCGAAACGACGATGGTTCGCCATCCCCGGCGCCGCGGCGCAAGCCGATCCAGATGCCTGGGCTTCAGGATGTGGCGGATCGGCTGTCGGATTCGTTCGATACCCGCGTCACCGTCAGTCTCGGGAAGCGAAAGGGCAAGATCGTCGTCGAATTCGGCTCGGTCGACGATCTCCAGCGCATCGTCGACATGATGGAAAATCAGAAGGGAAAATAGCTCCGAATTTTCAGGTGCAGACGTACCGGCTACTTACGTCACTGTGACGAAGGTAGGACCACAGAGGTCGTCGAGCGACGAAGGAGGATCGAAAAGTGTTGTTGCACAGACCTTTCCGATCCTCCATGATCCACGACGGTCGCAATCGGAGCGATCGCATATTCTTGACGAGGGTAAACGGCAACGGACGCTCACGATTGCCTGGATTCAGTGCTTGGAGGCTGAGGTAAGCAGTGTCGTCGTTCGTCACGGGGGTCACGCTCGACTCGTTCGATCAACTACCGGCGCACACTCGCCGGTGTCGCTTCTGGGTGCTCGATCCAAGAGTCGACGCACCCAGTTCCGACTCACTCGACCTCGAGTTCGAGAACGAAGCGTGGCTGTCGATGATCATGCTCGAGTGGGGGTCGTGCGGTCAGATGCTGTCGACCGGAGGAGAGAGCATCGGTTGTGCGTTGTACGCCCCGCCCGGAGCGGTCCCCCGCGCTTCGGCGTTCCCGACCTCACCCGTCAGCGCCGATGCGGTTTTGCTGACGACGCTTCGGGTCGAGTCCGAGGTCGATTGTGAGGACCACTCGGCCGCGCTGATGCAAGCCGTCGTTGCCGACCTCGTCAATCGAGGCGTGCGCGCACTCGAGGCGTTCGGAATACGCAAGACTGCTGACGATGCGAAGACCGGACCGACGGCCACATCGCAGCTGACATGTTCGGACACCGTGTGCATGATCGACGCAGATTTCCTCGAGAAGATGGGCTTCGACGTCGTCGCGCCTCATCATCGTTATCCGCGGCTTCGGCTCGAGCTGGATCGCGATCACGGGTGGAAGCAGGACGTCGAGAGCGCCCTCGAGCGGTTGCTGCTCGCGGCCAGCCTCACGATGGTCGATATCGCACACAAGGATCCGGTCGGCGTCGGATAGGAACCCGTGAACGACCGAGGGGCCGCAGGAGTGAATCCTGCGGCCCCTCGATCTATATCGTGCTCAGCCTCGTTCGGCGGCAGCCAACTCCTCGGCCAACAACTCGGCGAAAGTGAATGTGCCGGTGGGCTGATCGTCCTGCCCGAGCAGATACAGACGCTTCACGGCGATGAGAATGGCTTCGGCGATGATGTCACGCGATCGAGGGTCGCTGAGTACTTCGACGTCGGATGTGTTGGTGAGGTATCCGATGTCGACCTGAACCGTCGGCATGTTGGTGAGTCGCAACAGATCCCACGTACGTCCGTGGCTACGGCAGTCGAGAAGTGGTGTGCGAGCAACGATTTCACGCTGGATGTAACCGGTCAACACCTGCCCGATGAGCGAGGTCGATCCGTGTGAATTGCCGAAGTGGAAGCTGGCGACGCCGTTGGCTGCGGGGCTGGAGCTCGAGGCACATCGCAGCGAGATCATCAGATCGGCGTTGAACGCGTTCGAGGTCTCGGCGCGTTCGGCGACTGTGGGGTTGGTACCGCGAGCACGGGAGAGGAAGGTTTCCATTCCCGTTGCGGCCATGCGGCCTTCGAGTCGACTGGCGACGTCCCACAGGATCTCGGCCTCGCTGATACGACCGAACATGCCGTCGACGATGAGTCCGGTGTCCGCGCCTCCCAGATCGGGATCGATGACGATACGTTTGCCGGTCAGTTGCGGACCGGACTGCCGGACCAGTTCTTCTTCGCTGATCGCATGTGGCGATCCGCCGGTGACGCGAGCACCCAGCAAGTCGAGCGACCGCAGGGTCGCCGGGCCACAGATGCCATCGGGCGACAGGCCGATCTCACGCTGGAACGACGAGAGGCCGTCGTGCGTCTTGGGACCGAAGTAGCCGTCGACGCGTTCGCTGTAGAAACCGAGGTCTTGAAGCCGGGTCTGCAGAGTCGCAACGTCGTCGCCGTACAGCGGGGCGGACAGCTGATAGATGAGGGTGCGGGCGCCGAGCCGGTACGACGCCTCCTTCAGGAAGCGATAGGTGGCCGGTCCGACGACGCCGTCGACCAGGAGGCCGCGATGCTGCTGAAACGCGCGGACGGCGCTGTCGAGCGCATCGTCGAACTCCGACACCGGTGCGGTCCAGTGCAACGGGTCCGACGAGTGCGCCGCCGCGTCCTCGTGCAGAAATCCCAGGGAGACGAGAGTGCTCCGTACCTCCGCAACGGCGGGTCCTGAATCGCCGCGACTGAGTCGGTGCATACCTGATTACCTCTCGTCGAAATTAGGTCGACTGCCGTGGAGACAGTATCCGCCTCCGGACGACATCTCGAGGGACGTCCGGAGGGCACGATGCCTCATTCAGTAGCCGATGTGCCGACGAACGCGTCGGCACATCGAATGATTGTCGCAGAAAGTGTTCGCCGAACTGCAATCCAGGCCGTTCGGCGACGGGTCACAACACCGCGTCGAGGTCCTTGAGCAGGGCGGCCTTGCCCTTCGCGCCCACGATCTGCTTCACGGGCTTTCCGCCCTGGAACAGGATCATGGTGGGAATCGACATGACCTTGAAGTCACGAGCGGCCTGCGGGTTGGCGTCGATGTCCAGTTTCGCGATCGTGAGCTTGTCGGAGTGTTCGGCAGCAATCTCTTCGAGAACCGGTGCAACCATCTTGCAGGGACCGCACCAGGTAGCCCAGAAATCGACGAGGACGGGCTTTTCGCTGGTCAGGACGTCATCGACGAACGATGCGTCGGTGATGGTGACGGTCTTCTTGTCATCGGACATCTCGGGTGTCTCCTCGGTTGGTCGAACGTGGGTTTTCGTTGGGTCAGGCGTTGACAGCGTCGACAGGCTGGTCGGCGTGCTCGAGCGTGTTGCTGGTGATGTCACCTTGCTCGGCGAGCCACCGCTCGGCGTCGATCGAGGCGGTGCAGCCGGTGCCTGCGGCCGTGATGGCCTGCTGGTAGACGTGATCCACCAGGTCGCCTGCCGCGAAGACGCCTTCGACGGACGTGGCGGAGGTCGGAGACGCAACCTTGACGTAGCCGGCGTCGTCCAGCTCGACCTGGCCCTTGACCAGTTCGCTGCGCGGGTCGTGACCGATCGCGACGAACATCCCCGTGACGTCGAGCGTCGACTTCTCGCCGGTGAGCGCGTTCTCGAGCGTGAGACCGGTCACCGACGTGTCTCCGAGAACCTCCAGGACGTTGGTGTCGGTGACGAAACGAATCTTCTCGTTCTTCTTCGCACGCTCGAGCATGATGCGGGATGCTCGGAATTCGCTGCGGCGGTGCACGATGGTGACACTGCGCGCGAAACGCGTCAGGAACGTCGCTTCCTCCATTGCCGAGTCTCCGCCGCCGATGACCGCGATGTCCTGGTCGCGGAAGAAGAAGCCGTCACACGTCGCACACGCACTGACGCCTCGTCCGAGGAGCTTCTCCTCGCCGGGGATGCTGAGGTAGCGAGCCGCTGCACCCATCGCAAGGATGACGGCGCGCGCTCGGTAGGTCTCACCACCTGCGGAAATGGTCTTGATCTCGCCGGTGACGTCCAATTCCTCGACGTCCTCGGTGCGGATGTCCGCGCCGAACCTCTTGGCCTGCTCGCGCATCTGCTCCATCAGATCAGGGCCCATGATGCCGTCGCGGAATCCGGGGAAGTTCTCGACCTCGGTGGTGGTCATCAAAGCTCCGCCGAACTGTGTGCCCTCGAACAGGATCGGCTCCAACTCGGCCCTGGCGGCGTACACACCAGCGGTGTACCCGGCCGGTCCCGAGCCGACGATGATGAGATCGTGAACCTTGGGCGTAGTCATGCGGGCCTTCCGATAGTCGTTCAGTGCTGAGCCGGTGGGCCGTGCCGCCGACGGATATGACAACACCAGGGTAGAGGGTGTTGTTCCCAGCCGGGTCGAGGCGCGGATCGCGGGACGTTCAGCTCAGGTCGCGACGGAACAGGGGCTGCGGGTCGTCGACACCACAACCGGCACCCACTGCGAGGACGGTCAGACCGGCGTCGGGGCCGCGGGAAAGGACGAGCATGGTGCCCTCACTTCCGTCGATGTCGACGGCGGCGGCACCCAGAACGACGCTGTTGCGATCGATTCCGTTGGCCTGCAAGCAATCCGGGAGAAGTCCGGCTTCGACGAGCTGTACCGGATCGCGGTTGGCCATCACCGACTGCACCACGGAGTCGTCGATGAGGGACGACTGTAGCGTCAGGACCGATTCCTCGCCCGGTCCGGCGACCACGTCGGGCTCCGAGGTGGAGGCAGAACGAACGAAAAGTGTTGTGGCGACGGCGATCACGATCGACGCAGCCGCAGCGATCAGCAGCGGACGGACCGAACGGGGAAGTCCGCGCGCGGGTCCTGTCGACCCCGCGTTCCCGGCACCGGCGAGCGTGCGGTCGATGCGTTCGGCCACGTCCGGGGGCATCGACTCACCACCGTCCAGATCGGCACCGACTGCGCGGAGCCGGGCCGACACCGCGTCGAGCGACGCCAAGATCCGCCGGGCATCGGCGTCGGCTTCCACGAGCGGCCAAAGCTTGGTGCTGACCGACTCCGGCAGAACGCCGGCATGGAGATCGGCGAGCAGTTCGACCGAGTAGGGCGCCATGGGTAGTGGCTCGGTACCGCGTGATGTCACTGCGGTCTCCTCTCCCGGCGCAGACGTACCTACACAGGGTAAGACGCGGTGGGCCGACTAACGGTTCCCGTCGTCCTGCAAGTACCGCAGCTGCACCGCCAGCTTCTGACGCGCTCTCGCGCAGCGACTCTTGACGGTTCCGGTGGGAACACCGAGCATCGCGGCGGCGTCCGCGACCGAGTAACCCTCCATGTCGACGGCCACGACTGCGGCACGCTGCTCCGGCGGGAGAGACATGAGGGCGCTGCGAACCTCGATCGAAGTCTCGACGTCGGACATCCGGTCGCGCGCATCGGGCGGTTCCTGCACATCGGTGTCGGCGAGCGGTGTCGTCGGTCGCGACCGGTTCCGTCGAATCCGGTCCAGACACGCATTGACGACGATCTTGTGCATCCAGCTCCGCACTGCGGCGTCCGCTCGGAACGATCCGGCCGTGCGGTGCGCCGACAGCAGCGCCTCCTGAAGCGCGTCGGCGGCATCCTCGTTGGTGTAGCTGGTGCGTCGCGCAGTCATCCACAGATGCTCGTGGTGCCGATGAACGAGCGCTGCGAACGCGTCGGGGTCACCCTGGACGTGCGCGTTCAGCAGTTCGACGTCGGATCGGCCCCCGAGAAGCCCCCCGGCTTCCCCCTTGATCCCGAAAATCCCCATACGAAAACGGCTCCCCCCGTGTTACCGCATTGGGGAGAGCCTAGGCCATGAAGACCGAACAGTACGAAACGTTCGATTTCACCTACTTTGCGTAGGTGAAACCGAACGTCTGCGGGGAAAGTGTCAGCTTCGGCCGGTGAAGCCGAAGTCGGCGATCGAGGACTGGTTGCGACCGTTCTCGGTGCTCAACCCGGTGATCCACAGCAGCACGTGGTCGGTGGGTTCGGTTGCGGTGAGCGGAATGTCCGTGACGCCCTGTCCGAGCGTGGCCTGCCCGATCACGGTGGTGTCGCTCAAGCTGGGCGAGTCGCTGGGCGCAGATCGGATCTCGACGACCGTTCCAGCAGACGGTGAGTTGACGAATGCACTGGTCAACACTTCGGACGACGGCAGCGTCGCCAGCAGGCCGACGCCGTTCTTCAACGACGGGAACGGCTGGAAGTACGCGTCCGTCTGCCACACGGTCGACGGGTCGCCGTCGATCGCGTTCTGAGCCGTGGCAGCGCTGTCGGCACTGCCCTGCGGCGAGAAGACCTCGACCGAATCGATCGTGACGGGTGCTGCGGCCGGTGCCTGCGCTTCGGCAGCGCCCGGTGCAGCAGGGGCGGGCACGCTGGTGGTCAGTCCGAAGTCCTGCTCGGTCAGCGGCTCGTCGGAGCTACCGCCTGCAAGGAACGTGAACAACCAGTACCCGGCGAACCCGAGTACGACGACGGTGAGCACACCCAACACGACCAACGCGATGTTGGTGCGCTTGGACCGCAGTTGCTGAGCCGCGATTTCCTCCGGGTCCGCCAACGAATGTCCGGACGCACCCGCGGGCCGCTGGCCGAGCCGCAGCGCAGGCATGAGGTCGGTCTTGTCGTTGACGACGGCCGCCTGGTCGAGCACGTGCTGAACCGTCGCAGCCGTGCGGATTCCGCTGTTCTGCTCGAGTGCGCGTGTCGCGACGGCCGAGATCTCGAACGGCACGTCGGAGCGAATACGACGCGGCTCGACGGCATTGCCGTTCGAATCGCGGTCGGCGGGCTTCATACCTCCGACGGCACGCGGCGGCGCACCGGGACGGTCCGACGCGTCGGCCAGTGGCCAGCGCGCGGTGACGAGCGCGTAGAGCATCGCGCCGAGTCCGCGCACGTCCGACGCGGGTTCGGCGTCGGCGAGCGTTGCCGGGAACGCGAGCACCGCGTTTCCGCTGGTGCTGATGCGTACGCGATCGGGGTGATCGATGGACAGCGCGCCACCGCTGCGGTGTGCAGCTTCGGCTGCTGCCGCGAGCGCCTTGATGGCGCGTGCTGCTCCCGTCGGCGACGGCACGGTGTCGGCCATTTCTCGCAGTGAGCGTCCCGGCGTCCATTCGGCGACGACGATGCCACCCGAGCTGCCGCGGACGACGTCGAGCACCCGGGCGAGTCCGGGGGAGTTGATACGGCCGAGACGCAGCGTCCGCGACAGGATCGCCTGCGGGCCCTCGGGTCGGTCGGGAGACACCGACGTCGCCTGCTGGTCGGCGTCGACGAAGGTCAGCGCGACTTCGCGGTCGAGTTTGACGTCGTGCGCCTGCCAGAACTTCAGTCCGCGTGCACCGCCGTGCGGGGCGAGCAGACGGTAGCGACCGCCGGCGACAGAGGCGCCGGGAATGAGCTTCGGTCCGCGCAGCGCACGCGTCGGCTCGGGCTGCGGCTCGGGCCGACCTTCGACGGCAGGTGCTCGCACGGTGGCAGGCGGTTCCGTAGCGTTCTTGCCTGCGTCGGCGTCCTTCTTGTCCGCCGAGTCCTCGGGTTCGACCTGTGCAGCCTGAGCTGTGTCCACCGAAGCCGTCTTGCCCGTGGTGGACGCGTCGGTCGCAGGGACGGCCTTTACCTCGGCCGTTTTGTCGGCGTCGGGTGCCGGAGCAGCCGCGTCGCCGGATGTCTTCTTCTTGTCGGGTGACGACGCCGTCGGTGTGGCCTGGGTGGATGCGGCCTTCGCGCGCTCGTCCACCTCGACTCCTCCGGTCTTCTGGTCCGTGCCGTCGGCAGTGGACTCGGCCGGCCCCCCAGCCACTTCGTCGTCCGTCACTCTCTCTCCTTCGCGCGCTTCTACCCCGAGTTGTGCTGCCTGTCTGCTCCCGTAGGGCTGACCTGCAGAAGTCTGCGGCCCGGTCCGCCGGGGTCCAGGGTACGGGAGTCCCTGCTCCGCAGTGCCCCTTGCAGGGGTAGAGCGAACGACCGGTATCGAATCGGTAGTTTCGGGCGTCGCAGGCACGGGGTTCGTCGCGCTCTCGGCGGGTCGCCCGCGCAGTTTCCGCACGACGCGTCCGACAGCGACGGTCACCGCGAGCACCTCGGGTATGCGGCCGAACCACAGGATGCCGAACGTGATGCCGAGCATGAGAACCGCGCAGAAACCGACGCGCAGCATCGCGCCGATCATGCCCAGGGGCTCGGTCAGTCCGCCCAGGTCGGCGACTCGGTCGATGGCAAGCATGGCCGTTCCACCGGCGGCGGACGCCATCAGGACCATCCAGATGGTCTTGCCCACGTTGATCATGCGCAGATCGCCGAGGCTGCGGTGCAGCAGGAAGCCACCGATGCAGGCACCGACCACGAAACCGAGACCGTTGGCGACACCGAGCCAGAGCACGACCTGCTCGTCGTCCGAGGCGATGACCGGGGCGAGAGCGGACAGCGCGATCTTGACTCCGGTGATGCCGAGGATGATCCACGTCGGCGTCCAGGCCTGTTCGCGGGCGTAGAACACGCGCAGGTGGATGAGGACGAGTGCGTACGGAATCAGCGTGAAGGCAGACCAGCTGACGGCTTCACCGAGGCGGGGGGCGTCGTCGGCGAAATTCCCGAAGCCGAACAGTGCCTCGCCCACCCACGGCCCGGCGAACGTCAGGAACACCACGATCGGAACGAGCGCGACGAGCGTGAGCCGCGTCGCGACCGACAGATCGTCGACGACGGCAGGGTCGTTGCCCTCGGCTGCGTTGCGGCTGAGGCGCGGCATGATGGCCGTCAACACGGTGACGCCGAGGATGCCGTACGGCAGTTGGAGAAGGATCCAGGCTTGCGAGTAGATCGCGGGGCCCGAGGCGTCGGCACCCGAGGAGATGTTCGTCGCGTAGATCAGCCCGATCTGGCTGATGACGACGTACAGAATGATCGCCGCGGCCATCCCACCGAACGCCTTGAGGCGGGCGTCGAACCCCCACAACGGCCGGAGGTCGACCTTCTCCCGCTTCAGTGCCGGAATCAGCGCGGCTACCTGAGTCACGACACCGGCCGTGACTCCGAGACCGAGGATCAGCACATGCGGATCACTCATCTCGACGGGATCGAGCGTGATCTCGCCGGGGACGAAGAAATAGAGGGAGAAGATGCCCAGGACCACCAGGTTGTTCCACACCGGCGCCCACGCGCCGGGACGGAAGTTCTGACGCGTGTTCAGAACGGCCGTGAGCAGGCCGGACAGGCCGTAGAACAGGATCGCGGGCAACAGTAGATAGGACAGCGCGGTCGTCAGTTCGTTGCTGACCTTGGCGTCGTCCTTGATCAGCATGGTGCTCAGGAGCGGTGCGCTGATCGTGGCGATGACGGCGACGACGAACAACATCGTGAACGCGACGGTGAACAGCCGACGAATGAACGACGTACCGCCGTCGGGATCCTCCATCTCGGCCCTGACCAGGACCGGAACAACGATCGCGGTGAGCACGGCGCCGAGGACGAGCTCGGAGATCATGTTCGGCAGGATCGTCGCCGCGGTGAACGAACTGGCGATCGCGCCGCCGAGGATCGCCAGCATGACGATCTGTTTGAAGAATCCGGTGATGCGGCTGACGAGCGTCGCGACGGCGATCGATCCCGTCGACGCCAGCAAGCTCTTCTGCGGCTTCGGTTCGGGCTTCTCGGGTTCCGGAACCGGGGCGGTCGCGACCGGCGCGAAATCCTCGTCCCGGAATCGCGGGATCAGCTGCGTGACGGAATTGTCCGGGGCCGGTCCGCCGTCGGGCGACGGCGGTGCCGGGTAGCTGCGCATCTCACGGACGGGTTCGCGTTCCCACGGCGCCTGCCGAGGCGGCGCCGTGCGACGGAATACCTGTGCTGCGGGCAGCCGTGGGCGCGGGACGTCCCCTTCGTACGGGATGTTCCCGGTCATGGTCGTTCGTACCCTTCGTCGGCTGGGTCGGGTTGCCCCCTGAACCTGTGCCACAGTCGGCGCCCTGCGAGCAACAGCAGAAGGACTCCAGCGCAGGCGGTGATGATCGCGAGAGCCTGTCCGTACGCATTCGACCGTACGGACACGGTGGTTGCCTCGCCCAATTGTTGCCCGTCGAGCGTCGTCAACGCGAAGTCGACCGACAGATTGCGGGAGTCGTCGACCTGCGCGGGCACGGTGATCGTGCGGCTCCCGCGCGCGGGAAGAGCCGTTGCGCCGACGTCGGAGATCGTCATTTCCGCTGGTGCGTCGACCTTCAGTCGCACGTTGACGGGTACAGGGAGGTCGTTGCGTGCGACGAGCAGCAGCGGACTCTGCTCCGAAGCCAGTGTGTAGACGCCGCCGGGTGCGACGACCGTCACTGCTCCGAACATCCGGTCCAGCGACGTCTCGGACGCATCCATCCGGGTTCGCGACATCGCGGCTGCGTATTCGGGTTCCGTGTCGCGGCCCGCGGTCGTGAGTGCGCGCAGGAGGTCCTCACGCAGCGGTGCGGTGAACAGCCGCGGTGTCAGGGCCGACTGCGGATCCTCGACGACGGACGCACGAAGCGATTCGATGCGCGCACTCTGCGCGCGCACGCGGTCTTCGAGGTTCGTGTCGCGGTCCACCTGCGGCACCGTCCTGGTCTCGACGGGCATACCCGTCGGTGCTTCGGCGACCAGACTGGTCAGGGGTCGTGGCGTCGCGAGACCCGACCGCAGCATCGACGACACGGACGACAGAATCGTCGTCGGCTCGTCGCCGCCTGCGGTCCAGTACTGCGGCGGGGCGATCGTCACGGCCCGCGGGGAACCGTCGGGTTCTTCGAGCGCGTGATAGAACATCGCACCGACGGCATCCTGCAGTCGGGCGGCGCGAGAATCCCCGGACAGGTCGTAGCGCTGGTCCTCGGGTGTGAAATCGGGGGTCGACGGCACCTCACCGACTCCGGCGAGCGCGGTGGCCGACGCCGAGTCGAACACCGTCGTGTTCAGTGGGGCGTCGACGGTACTGCCCCCTGCGACAGCGGCGACGCCTCCCGCTGCGGCAGGCGCGATGCTGTTGTCGGCGAGCAGCGCGGTGGTCGGGCCGGTCGAACGTAGGGCCGCGGCCGCAGGCGCACCCAGCTGTCCCGACGCGCTCCACACGACATCGCGCACCGACGTCACGCCCAGGATCGAATCGACGATGTCCGACGGCGACTCGAGGGCGCTCGCCGCCAGGGTGGCGTCGCCGACGTTGCCGATCGCGTCGAGGTCGACCTGCGCGAACGGGACCGCGGTGACGCACATCGAGTCGGCGAGGGTCTGCAGGCGGGACAGCCACGCTGCGGCGGCGTCGCTGCCGGTTCCGTCGCGCGCGGGGCCGGACGGGTTCGCCGGATCGTCGACGACCAGATAGCCGCGCTGCATGTTGGCGACGGTGACGAGCAGGTCGGGGTCGATCGCCAGACACATGCTGTCGGTGAGTCGATTCTCCGGATCGAGCTGATCGGTCGTCGTGAATTCGACGGCTTGGAGCAGTTCGTCGAGACGGCCGCCCGTCGCGAGTTCGCCGGCGAGGTCGTCGTCGACGAGCCTGATCTTGTCCTCGATGGTTCCCGGGTTTCCTGCGGCCAGCCGTGGCTTGTCGGCGAGGGGCCAGAGGATCGTCGTTGCGACGGGATCCGTCGTGCTCGGCGGCAAGGGCACCGACGTCGGATCCGACGGGTCGCGCGGTACGCCGGTGACGGGCAGCAGGAACCGGGCGTCGTCGAGTCGCGCTGTTCCGCCGTACTCCGGGGTGCCGTTGACGTTGAGCAGCAGCGGGTAGACGCCGGGGCGATCGATGTTCAGCGACGGGTTCGTCGTGCTGCGCAGTGGCATCGAGACGGTGAACTGCGTGCTCGCGCCTCGCTCGAGGCTGTCGGTGACCGTCTGGAACTCGCCCGCATACGGGTATTGCTCCTGATCGCGCGACAGGGACGTGCGGAGTTCCGACGGCTGATCGACGGCGTCGGCGCCCTGCATGCGCACGCTGATGTCGTCGACGCGTCGGTCACCGGTGTTCGTGACGGTGGCACGCACGGTCACGAACGGTTCGCTGCTGGTGGTCACGGTTCCGGGTGCGACGGTGTCGATCGACAGCTCCAGGAACTGATTGCCGCGCGTCGTCTCGGGAAGGTCGCTGTCGGCGGACTGATAGGTGACCTCGGTGCTCGACGACGGGATGCTCGAATCGGACCCGTCCGGCTCCTGCGCCAGAGCCAGCGAGGGCGCCGACGCAAGGAGGACTGCGGTCAATGCAGCCGCAGTGACCCGTGGCAACCGCACTTCTCACTCCCTGCCGACGGGCGTCTCGGGATCCGGGTTGCTCATGCCCTCGATCAGTTGGCTGGCGATCGCGGCCAGTTTACGTTCGTCCGCGTACGCGAGCTTCGACGACAGTTCGCTCAGCGGAACCCACGCCACCTCGGTGACCTCGACGTCCTCGTCGGACAGCTCGCCGCCGAGAAAGCGCAGAAGGTAGTGGTGCACGGTCTTGTGGACGCGACGGCCCTCGGTGACGAACCAGTAGTCGATGCTGCCCAGCGAAGCGAGCACATCCCCGCGGATGCCGGTCTCCTCGGCGACCTCGCGCATCGCGGTCTGTTCCGCGGTCTCGCCCTGCTCGATATGGCCCTTCGGCAGCGACCACAACAACCGTCCACGACGGTCGGTGCGGCCGATGAGAGCGGCGCAACGCTGGGACGGAGGCCCGTCGAGACCGTCGACGACCAGGCCGCCTGCCGACGTCTCACGCACGGTTCTGAGTTTGGGCTTGTCGCCGTCGGCACGTGCGGGCCGCCGCCGCGGGTTGCGGCGGCTCCTGTTCGCACGTTCGCCAGCAGACACCCAATCAATACTAGAGGGAAACCACGGCTTTCCTTTGCTCCCTCTCCGTCCTGCCGCACGACCTCTCGCCTAGGCTCTATCCACGTGGCAGAACAGTCTCCGTCCCCCCGACACTCCGATGCGTCCTCGGGCGCCGGTTCGGACGCGGACCGCCGCGAGCGCCTGCTGACGTCGGCCCGCGAGACGCTGTCCGGATTGTCCGACCTCTTGACCCCTCTGGCCGCCCGGTTCGCCGCCGAGGGACATGAGCTGTACCTCGTCGGCGGGAGCGTTCGCGACGCGGTTCTGGGACGGTTGTCCGGAGACCTCGACTTCACCACGGACGCACGACCCGAG
Source organism: Rhodococcus sp. BP-261 (assembly GCF_019835205.1). Classification (NCBI taxonomy): domain Bacteria; kingdom Bacillati; phylum Actinomycetota; class Actinomycetes; order Mycobacteriales; family Nocardiaceae; genus Rhodococcus; species Rhodococcus sp. BP-261. The sequence goes on from NZ_JABUCO010000007.1 coordinate 175,101, forward strand.
GTCGTCCAGAAGTTGCTGACCGGCTGGGCCGACAATCAGTGGGACACCGGGATCGCGTTCGGGACGATCAGTGCCGCCAAGAACGACCAGCTGATCGAGATCACGACGTTCCGCACCGATTCGTACGACCAGGTCTCGCGCAACCCGGAGGTCGAGTACGGGAAGAGCCTCGAGGAAGATCTCGTGCGACGCGACTTCACCGTCAACGCGATGGCCGTTCGGATCGGCGCCGACGGCACCCAGGAGTTCGTCGACCCCCTCGGCGGCATGGACGCGTTGCTCGAAGGACTGCTGGATACGCCGTCGTCGCCGGAGAAGTCCTTCGGTGACGACCCACTCCGCATGCTGCGTGGCGCGCGGTTCGTCTCGCAGCTCGGTTTCGCATTGATGCCTCGCGTACACGCCGCGATCACCGAGATGGCCGGCCAGATAGAACGCATCACGGCCGAGCGTGTGCAGGTGGAGCTCGACAAGCTGATCCTCGGTGAGTACCCCGTCGAGGGAATCGACGTCATGTGCGAGACCGGGCTCGCCGGCTACGTCCTGCCCGAGGTGCCCGCGATGAAGCTCGAGATCGACGAGCATCACCAGCACAAGGACGTCTACTGGCATTCGCTGACGGTACTGAAGCAGGCCATCGACCTCGAGGACGGCGACCCCGATCTCGTATTGCGTTGGGCTGCACTGCTTCACGACATCGGCAAGCCCGACACCCGACGTCACGAACCGGGCGGCGGGGTCAGCTTCCACCATCACGAGGTCGTCGGCTCCAAGATGGTCAAGAAGCGTATGCGAGCGCTCAAGTACTCGAAGAGGATGATCGACGACGTCTCGCAGCTCGTCTTCCTTCACCTGCGTTTCCACGGCTACGGCAAGGGCCAGTGGACCGATTCCGCGGTGCGGCGCTACGTCACCGACGCCGGCGATCTACTTCCCAAGTTGCACAAGCTCGTTCGCGCGGACAGCACGACGAGGAACAAGCGTCGAGCAGCGGCACTGCAGGCCACGTACGACGACCTCGAAGAGCGGATCGCGGCGATCGCCGCGCAGGAGGACCTCGCCCGCGTGCGACCGGATCTCGACGGCAACGCGATCATGGAACTGCTCGGCATCCCCGCGGGGCCCGAGGTCGGCAAGGCGTGGAAGTTCTTGAAGGATCTTCGGCTCGATCGGGGGCCGCTCCCCCGCGAGGAAGCGGAGCGAGAGTTGTTGGCGTGGTGGGAAAGCGCTTCGCGCTCGTGAGTGTCTATGTATAGCCCTCTACACATTCGCACTCACGTGCGGCGGAGCCGCATCACCACCGCCGCCAATCCCAGCAGATAGACGACACCACCGCCGAGCACGACGGCGTGTGCGGATGCCTCACCCGCGAGATCCGTCGTCGACGGGCCGACGACGAACGCGGCGACGGCGAGCGCCGCGACGAAGAAGATGTTGAAGACGGTGTCCTGCAATGCGAACACGCGCCCGCGATGGTCGTCGTCGATCTCGGTCTGCATCGACGCGTCGCCCGTGAGCTTGATGGTCTGGCCTGCGATGCCGAGCAGGAACGCGCCGATGAGCAGACTCGTCTGCGTGAGCCCGTCGATGAAGGTCACCTGTACGACGGCGGCCAGTGCGAGTGCGCCGATGATCGATCGAACGCGACCGAACTTCGGCAGCAGGAAGGGTGTCAGAACTGCCGCGATCAGCATGCCCGCAGCCGTCGCTCCGACGGCGATGCCGAAGCCGGCCAACCCGCCGGGCAGTGAGCGGGGCGTCGACTCGCGCAGGATCAACACCATGACGAGAGTGTCGACGCCGAACACGATGCGGTGGGTGCCGATGCCCATCATCGCGGCGGTGACCGTCGGCGACTTCCATACCGCGACGGCACCGGACTTCAATCCGGCTGCGATGTCCGCGAAAGCACGTGATGGTCCGTCGTCGGGAATGGTCGCAGGACCCAGCGATTGGCGTGGAAACCGCGCCGCGGCAACCGATCCGACGATCGATCCGACGGCCGACACTGCCACGGCGACGCCCGATCCGGTGTCGCCGGCGCCGATGTACCCGATGATCCCGACGGCCGCTCCTGCTCCCGCGGCTGCGAAGCCCGAACCGATGGTCGCGAGAAGCGAATTCATCGGCACGAGCCACGATGTTCGGACGACGTGCGGCAAGGACGCGGACACGCCGGCCAGAACGAATCGACTGAGGCCGACGGTCGTCAACGCGAGGAGAAGCAGCGCGGTCTCGCCGCCCCCGGTGAACAGAACCGTGGCGGTGACGGCGATGAGGACCATGCGAAGCACGTTCGCCCACAGCACTACTGCGCGCCGATCCCATCGGTCGAGCATCGCGCCTGCGAACGGCCCGATGATCGAGTACGGCACCAAAAGAACGGCGAACCCGGCGGCGATGGCCGCCGGATTCGATTCGCGTTCGGGATTGAACAGAATTGCCCCGCTGAGCGCCGCCTGGAAGAGGCCGTCGCCGAACTGTCCTGCGAAGCGGATCGCGGTGAGCTTGCCTGCACCGGGCGAATTGCGCAGTCGCGCCAGGAAGGTCTCGTCGCTCACTTACAGGACTGTAGCCCCAGTTACCTACGACGCCTGTGCCAGCTCCTTGTCCTTCCACCACGCGACGGTGGCAGCGGCACCGTCGGACAGCGGTGTCGGACGTAGCCCGAGCATCTTCTCGCTCGCCGAGCTGTCGAGCACATACGGGTGCTCGAACTGATACAACGTGTCGCCGAGCTCCTTGATCGGGCCGGACACGACGCCGAGCGACTTCATCATCCACGACGGGATGGTTCCGACTTTCGGTGTCGGAGCGTGTGCTGCACGCGCGAAGGCCTCGATCATCTGGCGCTGCGTGACGGCGGGGGCGGTCGGCGCATGCAAGAAGGTGTTCCACAGCGACGGGGTGGCCGCTGCCTCGATCATCGCGACGGCAAAGTCGGGCACGTACGTGAACGAGTGTGGCAGATCGGCGTCGGCAATCACTCGAACAGTGCTGTGCGACAGAACTTTCGGTACCACGCGATCGCCCATGTGTGCCGACAGGACGCGCGGCCCGTAGAAATCCGAGGCGGCGACGCTGACCGTCGGCGTGGCGTGCGCATCGCGGGCGGCGAGCAATTCGGTGCGGACGCCGAGCTTGCGGTGGGTGGCGACGCGCGGCGAGTCCTCACGGATCGGGCCGTCGATGTAGCCGTAGGAGTAGAGACTCTCCGGGAACACGACGACGGTTCCGGCGGCCGCGTCGAGCACGCGTCGTTCCATGGTGGGTAGCTTCGCGCGCCACACCTTGTCCTCGTACGCAACGTGAGTGCAGTGGTAGATCGCCGTCGCGTTCTCGAAATGACCACGGAGATCGTCTGTTTCGATGTCGACGCGTCGCTTCTCGATCGACGGGTGGTCGGGGCCCGAACCGGATCGCGTCAGCACTCGGACGCGGTGACCTCGCTCGGCGAGCTGTTCGGCGACGGTCCATCCGACGGGCCCTGCACCGGTGACGACGTGTAGCTGGTTCATGATCTCTCCTCGAAGTGTGAGCACTGCTCTCTGTTTGTTTTTCGAGTGTGCACCCGTCCGTCGCGGAATGCAAGAGCACTGCTCTCTCATTTCCAGGACGAACGGTATTGTCCGTACAGAATGTAGTAGGTATGCTACGAAACGTCGCGACTGCGCGATGGTGTCCACGAAGCGACGGGAGAAGCCGTGAGACCTGATAGCGACGTCGTCGTCGACGTCTCCGATCTACGAATGCGGTACGGCACCACGGACGTGCTGAAAGGAGTGTCGTTCCGAGCGCGTCGGGGCGAGGTCCTGGTCATGTTGGGCCCCAACGGGGCGGGCAAATCCACGACGCTCGAGATACTCGAGGGCTTTCGTCTCAGGTCGGCCGGACGTGTGGCCGTCCTCGGCACTGATCCCGCCGACGGCGACGAGGCCTGGCGGGCGCGCATAGGCGTCGTCCTTCAGTCGTGGCGTGACCACGGCAAGTGGCGCGTGCGCGAGTTCCTCGACTACCTCGGGTCCTTCTACGTTCCGTTCGGACCGGGGAGGCCCTGGGCAGTGGACGAGCTGCTCGAACTCGTAGGGCTGACCGAGCATGCACAGGCGAAGATTGCATCGCTGTCGGGTGGCCAACGCCGTCGGATGGATGTGGCGATCGGGATCGTCGGCAAGCCCGAACTGCTCTTTCTCGACGAGCCGACGGCAGGCTTCGATCCGGATGCGCGTCGTGAATTCCACGACCTGGTGCACAGATTGGCGGATCTGGACGGCACCACGATCCTCGTCACGACGCACGATCTGGACGAGGCCGAGAAGCTTGCCGACCGAATCGTCATCCTGGCCGGCGGTGTCATCATCGCCGACGGTTCCCCGGACGAACTGTCCCGAGGTATCCCTGCGGATTCGGAGATCCGATACACCGTCGACGGCCGACGTTCTGTCCACAGCACCACGGAGGCAGCGAAATTCGTGCACGACCTATACGTGCAGCACGGCGATCGCGTCGGCGATCTCGAGGTGCGTCGTTCGACGCTGGAGGACACGTACATGGCGCTCGTGCATCAACAGGAATCCCCCGGTAACGCAGAGACATTGGAGGTGGTGGCGAGATGAGCGCCAAAGGGACTGCTGTTCGAGCCGGATTCCGGCGCAGCGCAATCGAACTCCGTCAGATGTTCACCGACCCACAGGGACTCGCGGCTCTGTTTCTGTTCCCGGCGCTGATCATGGTGGCGCTGTTCTTCATGCGCAACGGTTCGTTCCAGGACACGGGGCTCGATCTGGCGGTACTCGCACTGCCGGGAGTGATGGGAACCATCGTCTTCTTCAACGGCATCTACATTATCGGCGAGGCGATCGTGCTCGATCGGGAGGACGGAACCCTGTTGCGCGCCAAAGCAACCCCGAACGGCACGATCGGCTACTTCATCGGTCGGATCGGAAGCAATGCGTCGGCGGTGACGGTGCAGGTCGTTGCGATCCTGGTGGCCGGCTGTATCATCGTCGGAGGTGTCGAGCTGAGTGATACCGCGTCGTGGTTCACGCTGGTCTGGGTCGTCGTGCTCGGTCTACTCGCGACGTTGCCGCTCGGGGCCGCGCTGGGTGCGATCGTCGGGACGGCACGTGGTCTGTTCTTCGTGACGATGCCGCTCATGCTGGTCGTCGCCATCTCCGGGATCTTCTACCCGATCACCGCACTTCCGGGCTGGTTGCAGGTCGTCGCGCAGATTCTTCCGTGCTACTGGCTGGGTCTCGGTCTCCGGTCCGCACTACTGCCGGACAGCACGGTCATGGTCGAGATCGACCAGTCGTGGCGACACCTCGAAACCGTCGGAGTCCTCGGTGCTTGGGCGATCGTAGGCCTGCTGGTGGCCCCGATAGTGTTGAGCCGCATGGCACGGAACGAATCCGGGAGCAAAGTGGACGAGCGGCGAGAGAAGGCACTGGCACGTGCCTACTGAAGTCATCTACAACCGCATCGCGATGTTGCGTGCCGAACGCCAGATCTCGCGACGGGATCTGGCGGAGGCACTGGGGGTTCACTACCAAACCGTCGGATATCTCGAACGCGGCGAGTACAGTCCCAGCCTCCACCTCGCGCTGCGTATTTCGGCGTACTTCGAAGTCCCGGTCGAAGTGATCTTCTCGATCGACCCCTTCGCGCGACTGGGGTCGAACGACTCGACAGCCTGAGAGCACCGCTCGCTATTGTGTGACCCATGCCGACTACCCCCCGCGAACGAGCTCGCGCGCAGACGCTTGCCGACATCACCCGAATCGGCCGTCAGCACCTGGCCGCAGACGGGGCTGCCGCGCTGTCGTTGCGCGCCGTCGCGCGAGATCTCGGGGTCGTGTCGTCGGCGGTCTATCGGTACGTCAAGAGCCGCGACGAACTGCTCACCCTTCTCGTCGTCGACGCCTACAACGAGCTCGGTGACGAGGTGGACGCTGCGGTGGATGCCGTCGACGACTCGATGGAGAAATTCCTGACGCTCGGCCGGGCTGTCCGTGCCTGGGCGAGGCGAGAACCCGCGTCGTACGCGCTGTTGTTCGGTAGCCCTGTTCCCGGCTATCACGCGCCGGCCGAGCAGACGACCGGACCGGGCATACGCGTCATCGTGAAGCTCGTGCAGGTCTTCGACCAGGCGGATCGCGACGGCCGGTTGTCGACGCCCCCGTCTCCGGTCCCGCTCGAGTCTTTGCACGACGACTTCGCGACGGTTCGTAACGAAATGGGAACGGAGATGTCCGACGCGGCCCTCGCCGGTGGCGTTCTGGTGTGGGCGTCGCTCTTCGGCGCGGTCAGCTTCGACGTGTTCGACCAGTACGGATCGGCGAATTTCGTGGATCGTGAGCTGTTGTTCGAGCATCAGCTCGCGCTGCTGGCGGGGCTTGTCGGGCTGTCCTGACGCGACGAAACTTTCCGGCATTCCTTGCGGTACATCGGGTGGTCGGCGGTGCCACAATGTCTCCATGGCTACACATGCGGAGGAACCCGAGGACCAGACGGCAGAGAACCACGCTGCGTCGGTCGACGAAACGGTGCGTCCCGGTAGCTTGCTCGTCAGTTCGATCGAGCTCGTCGAACCGACGTTCCGGCGCACCGTCGTCTACGTCATCGAACACAACGACGCGGGCAGTCTCGGCGTCGTGATCAATCGTCCGAGCGAGACGGCCGTGCACGACGTGCTCCCGCAGTGGAGCGGACTGGCGGCGCGACCGCAGGCACTCTACGTCGGCGGACCGGTGAAGCGGGATTCGGCGTTGTGTCTCGGCGTCGTGCGGACGGGCGTCGACGTCGAGGGTGTTGCCGGCCTCCGGCGGGTCGACGGCCGAGTCGTCATGGTCGATCTGGACTCCGACCCGTCGGACATAGCCCCGCTCGTCGAGGGCGTGCGCGTGTTCGCCGGCTACTCGGGGTGGACGATGGGCCAGCTCGACGGTGAACTCGCCCGCGACGACTGGATGGTGGTCTCCGCGCTGGCGTCCGACGTCATCGGCCCGCCGAAGATCGACTTGTGGGCCCACGTGTTGCGACGCCAGCCGATGCCGTTGGCGATGCTGGCGTCGCATCCGATCGACGTGGAACGAAATTAGTGCGAAGCCGCACTAATGGGCGAAATGCGCTGCGGTCGAGTGCCCTTCGCCTGCAGCCGACGCATTGAGCTGCTCGATCACCTCGTCGATCGCGATGCACAGCAACCGGCCCAGATCCGCGCTGAAGCCCTCGCGCACGACGATACGAAGCACGGCGACGTCGGTCGCGTCGTCCGGCATCGTGTAGGCGGGCACCTGCCATCCGCGGGCTCGAAGTTCGTGGGAGATGTCGAAGACGGTGTACGGGTGCTCGCCGGTGAGCGTGAACGCGATGACCGGGATGGCACTACCGTCGGTCACGACGACGAAGTCAGGATGCGCAGCCAGGTGCGCACTGATCCGAACGGCGGTGTCGCGCAACGCTTTCATGATGTCGGTGTAGCCGGGCCGGCCTAGACGGAGGAAGTTGTAGTATTGCCCGACGACCTGATTGCCCGGGCGTGAGAAGTTCAACGTGAAGGTCGGCATGTCACCACCGAGGTAGTTGACGCGGAACACGAGGTCCTCGGGCAAGTCCTCTTTCGTGCGCCAGACGGCGAAACCGATTCCGGGATAGACCAATCCGTACTTGTGCCCGCTTGCGTTGATCGACTTCACGCGCGGAAGCCGGAAGTCCCACTCGAGGTGCGGGTGGAGGAACGGGACGACGAAACCTCCGCTGGCAGCGTCGACGTGGACGGGAACGTCCGGTCCTCCGCTCGCCGCGATGGTGTCGAGGACGTCGCAGATCTCCGACACCGGTTCGAGCTCGCCGGTGAACGTGGTTCCGAGGATGGCGACGACGCCGATCGTGTTCTCGTCGACGGCTTCTCGCACCTGCTCCGGCGTGATGACGTAGCGACCGGGCTCCATCGGCAGATACTTCGGTTCGACGTCGAAGTATCGGCAGAACTTCTCCCACACGACCTGAACGTTGCTCCCCAGCACGAGGTTCGGTCTGGAGCTGTCGGAAACCCGTGCGCGCCAGCGCCACTTCAAGGCGAGACCCGCCAACATGACCGCTTCGCTCGAACCGATCGTCGACACACCCGTCGCCGACGACGGATCCTCCGGGTCGAGGCCCGGCGCATGGAACAGGTCCGCGACCATGTTGACACAGCGTTCCTCGATCGACGCCGTCGCCGGGTATTCGTCCTTGTCGATCATGTTCTTGTCGAACGTCTCGGCCATCAACATCTCGGCCTGCGGATCCATCCAGGTGGTGACGAAGGTGGCCAGATTGAGGCGGGAGGAGCCGTCGAGCATCAGTTCGTCGTGGATGAATCGGTACGCGGCGTCGGGGTCGAGTTGCTCGTCCGGAAGTCGGAGCGCGGGTACCGGATTCGTGGCGAGCCTGCCGGTGTAGGCCGCCGAGATCACGCCGTTCGGATGCTTCTTACGGGCCACGTCGTCCTCCAAGTCATAGGGGTGTGACCTGACGCTAACCCCGCGGAGCGGGCTCCGCATCACCCTCGACAGGCGAAGCGCGCGCGTAGCGCTGGGCCAGGACCGCGCACACCATGAGCTGGATCTGGTGGAACAGCAGCAGCGGCAACACGATCAGGCCGACGGGTTGGCCTGCGAACAGAACCGACGCCATCGGCAGTCCGCTGGCCAGGCTCTTCTTGGAGCCGCAGAACACCAGGACGATGCGGTCGGCGCGGGTGAATCCGAGCGCGCGGCCGATGACGGAGGTGAGTGCGAGGACGATCGCGAGAAGCACGATGCAGGTGGCGACGACTGCCACGATGCGCCACACCGAGACCGACGACCAGACGTGCTGGTTCATGCTCTCGCTGAATGCGGCATACACGACGAGAAGGATCGAACCCCGGTCGACGATCTTCGTGGGCTTGGAGTGCCGTGACAGCCAACCGGTCACGAGCGGCCGGATCAGCTGGCCGACGAGGAACGGAATCAGCAGCTGGGCGACGATGTCGAGAATCGACGACGCGTCGACGTGGGCATCGCCCGACGTGTTCATGAGCAGGATCACGAGCAGTGGTGTCACGAACACGCCGACGATGTTCGAGAACGACGCGCTGACGACGGCACCGGCGACGTTGCCTTTCGCGATGGATGTGAACGCGATCGACGACTGCACCGTCGACGGCACGAGACAGAGGAACAGGATGCCGGTGTAGAGGTCCTGCGTCAGGATGGTCGGTTCGAGAATCCGCAGCGCGAGCCCGATCAACGGAAAGATCACGTACGTCATCGCGAGTACGACCGAATGCAGCCGCCAGTGCTTGACGCCTTCCCACGCCTCCTGCGGGGACAGTCGTGCGCCGTAGATGAGGAACAGGAGGCCGATCGCGATCTTCGTCGCCCATCCGAGGACGTCTTCTGCCGTGCCGGTGGCCGGGAAGATGCTGGCGAGCCCGGCCACGGCGAAGATGCCGAGGACGAAGCCGTCGGGACGAGCCTGTCGGAGAACGTTCACTCGGCTCACGATATCCCCGACGGTCGGCGCTGACGCACGCGACCTTGTGACCGACCCCAACCGGAGATCGGCACGAAGCGTGGATGTCCCGAAAGTCGCGCAATGACTTCCGCGCGCTCGTCGTTGCGCTCTACTGTGTGGCGAGGTTCAGCGGACAGCATCGACGTTGTGCCACAGGGGGGTTGAGGTCCGGGGGGCCGTTCATGCTGCGTACTTACCTGGTTCGACCCCGAGACGTTTCACGGGATTTCTCGAGATCTCGTCGATTCGTGTCGTAATCGATGCAGCCACGGCAACTTTCGCGTGATGCCGTCAGTAGAGAGCAGACGAAGAATGTCGATCAGAAGAGTCCGAGCTGGAAACATGTCCCGAACTACCGCGTCCGTTGCCGCGCTGTCGGCCGCGATCATGTGCGCGGGTATGTCCGTCGCATCGGCGCAACCCGCCGAGGAACCGGCGCCGCCGGCGGTCGTCACCGAGGACGGGACAGAGGTAGTCCCTCCGGAGGGTAGCGAGGAGGAGCGGCCCAAGGCCGAGGAACAGGGAATCGAGCGCCCGGACATCTCCGAGGTGCCGTCCGAGGCACGATCCACCTACGATCCGGAGAGCGAAACCGTCGGCTACGGCCCGGTGCAGAAGAACTTCATCGCCGGGTTCCTCTACAACATCGTCCATCCTGACGTGGCACCGCAGGGCGCCAACGACTGGAACTGCAAGCCGACCGAGGCCCACCCGAATCCCGTTGTCCTGCTTCACGGTACGTGGGAGAACGCGTACAACAACTTCGCGCGTCTGTCGCCGGCGTTGAAGGAAGCGGGTCACTGCGTGTTCGCGTTGAACTACGGTGACACCGATTCGAGCGGACTCGGACACGTCAAGTCCATCCGTGGTACCGGCCCTGTCGCCGAGAGTGCCAAGGAAATCGCCACGTATGTCGACGCGGTCCTCGCTCGCACCGGGGCGGACAAGGTCGACATCGTCGGTCACTCGCAGGGTGGTCTGGTGACCAGGCAGTACCTTCGATTCGAAGGCGGAGCCAACCCGGCCGACCCGAGCCAGAACAAGGTCGGCACGGTCGTCAGTGTCGCCGGATCCAATCACGGAACCACTCTCGTCGGCATCGGCTCGTTGGGCCGGACGATCAACAACCTCGGACTGAACGTGCTCGGTCTCGTGGGCGCCATCGCCGGACCCGCGGCATCCGATCAGGTGATCGACTCACCGCTCGTCAAGGCACTCGACGCGGGCGGCGACACCGAACCCGGCATCGATTACACGGTCATCGGAACTCGCTTCGACGAGGTGGTGACTCCGTACAAGACGACGTTCCTCACCGCCGGTGAAGGTGCCACCGTCAACAATGTTCTGCTCCAGGACGGTTGTGGCGTCGACTTCTCGGACCACCTGTCGATCTCGGTGTCCCCGAGGGCAATCGGCATCATCAAGAACGCGCTCGATCCGGAAGGCACGCCGGCAAGTGCCATCCCGTGCGGGTGGAACGGACCTGTGACCGGCGGCTGATCGCCGGATGAAACCGAACCGCATCGCGTCGTCAGAGAAATGTCGACGCGGTGCGGTTTCCGCCGTCGTACTTGGCCTGGTACATCATCGAGTCCGCGGCGCGGGTGGCCCGGGTGACCACCGATGTTTCCCCGCCCCAGATCTCGCCGGGTCGAGCGATGATGGCAGCGCCGACGCTGACGGTGACGGGAACCTGATCGTCGCGCCGGTACAGAGCGTGGCCCACCTGACCGATGCGAGCATGAGTGGTCTCGTACGGCGCGCGGAACACGACGACGAATTCCTCCCCTCCCGTCCGCGCGACGAGGCCGTCCCGGTCGAAGAGCGCGGCCAGACGGTCCGACACCGTGACGATGACGCGGTCTCCCGTGTCGTGGCCGAAGTAGTCGTTCACCTGCTTGAAGCGGTCGATGTCGATCACGAGAACGACGAGACACTGCCCGAGTTCCTGACTGAACGAGACGAGTTCCTCGGCCGCGTCCTCGAGGCCCCGGCGGTTGAGCAGGCCGGTGAGCGGGTCGACGAGGGACCGCCGCGCGTCACGACCGATCGCGGTCCACGCGATGTGCGCGAACAACGGGATCGCGCCGTTGACGGCCAGGACGACGAGACCCGCGGCGAGGATCGTCGCAATGTCTTCTTCGACGGACAGGCACGCACGAATGGTGATGACGACGATCAAGCCCACACACCAGATCAGATGCGCGAGCAGCAACCTCGGGCTGCAGAAGTAGGTGCAGAGCGCGCCGGTGACGACGAACAGGCAGCACCCGATCAAGGCCCCGATCGGTTCGTAGAGCACCAGGACGGACGTCAACCCGAGGTCTCCGAACACGGCGAAACCGATGAAATCGCGTCGTACGGGGAGCGGACCGAAGAAGCACCGCAGCGCGACGGCGAGCTGAACGAGCAGCATGACGCCGACCCACGCCTGTGCCCAGAATCCCTGCGGCCCGCGCGAGGAGAACAACATCAGGATGGACGACGCAGCGAACAGCAGTGTCGCTGAACCGAACACGATTCGAAGTGGTCCGTGCAGTCCACGCGTCGACCGATGGGAGACGATCCATTCGTAGTCGAACGGCTGGGTGTACCACTCCGTCAGTACGGCACGAACCGAATAGGTGTTCGGCCGACGATGACTCGCGGGTCGGCTACGTGAGACAGCGTCCTGTGCCGACGGCCTGTTCTCGTTCGTGCGAGCCTCCAGTCGTCACCCAGTGGTTGAAAAAGAGCCTAAACGACAAAAACGGCGATCGGTTTGTTTTCGGCGAATCACCGGGAGGACGCGAGCGTGTTGAGTGCCCCGGCAATACGTTCTGCGTGCTTGGTGGTGATGGTCAGGCGCTGGCCGTTGGCGAACGTCACGAACACCGCGGGACCTTTCGCGGTCGCGACGGCGTAGTTGCCGCGTCCCTTGACGCGTAGGCCCCACCCTCCGAAGTCCTCGAACGGAGTGACCTCGCGGACCGACGCTCCGGTGATCTCGTCGATCGAGTAGTCGAACGCCGCCATTCCGAGGCTGCGCACGTGCAGACCCGCACGGTCGACGACGAGTTCGTAGCGCATCAGCGACACCGGGAGGATCGCCAGCGGGACGAAGATGGCCAGTGGCCACCACGACTCGACCAGCCAGCAGGTCAGGACGGCCGCGGCAGCGACGATCGCGAAGAGCACGATGGTCCCGACGCGGCCGGCACCAAGCGGCTCGACGATCGGCAGGTCCGCGTCGGCGCGTGGGAGCGACGAGGGCGGCGGCTCGGTGGCGACGACGCGATCGCGGTAGTCACGCAGCAGCGACGCACCGAGAAGGCCGACGGCGAACCCGACGGCGGTTCCGAAGGCGAGCGCCCAGCCGGGAATCTCGATCGTCGTGACGTCCGTGACGTCCAGCTGGCGCGACAGGATGGCTACCTGCAGTACGACGATCAGGCCGACGACGGTCGAGCCGATCATCAGCATGGTTCTGCGCATGATCAGAAGGGCATGCGCGAGCGACGCGATCGCGCTGCAGCCACCGCCGACGAGAATCACGATGATGGCGAGGGTGATGGAGCTGGTCGTCGGGCTGGTGAAGCCGTCGGGAGCCGTGCCGGACCAGTGCGTCGCGATCTGGTCGGGTAGGCGTGGGCGCCAGATCCGGGTGAGCACGATCCCGAACACACCTGCCGCGATCGGCAGGAAGACGCCGAAAACAACGCCTGCCGGATCGAACGTCCGTTGCTTCATCGCCGGTTCAGCTTTGCTCACTCCGCAGGCTCCGCTCCCGACATCGGATTTTGCTCACTCCGCAGGCTCCGCTCCCGGCATCAGCTCGGAGCGCACGCATCCTTGAGGCTGCAGGAGATGCAGGAGTGCCCGCATCCGCCCGTCTCCTCGACCGGCTTCGCGGCGGCGGCGCGGGCGCCGATGGAACCACCGACACCCGCGGTGACGAACGCCGCGATCAAGCAGGCCACCACCGCGACGACGGCGAACACCCCGCTCAGCATGAGGCCGGCGGCGCCGCCGATCAGCAGCAGGAGTGCCGACGCGGCCGTGGTGGGACCGGCCACCTTGTTGGCCATGGCGAACGTTTCGTCGTCACGCATCGACTCTGCGGTACGGACACCTGCCCAGCGGTTACGGGGGAGTTTGCCCGTCAGGCTCGCGGCGGCGACGGAGCCGACGACGAGAGCGAGTACGAAGAGCAGTATCGACACGACGATCACGCCGGTAAGGATACGGCCACCACGGGTCCTCATACCAGGCGGCCCGATGGACCCCACTACTCTGGTTGCGTGATTGATCCAGTGGACGCAACTCCCGAGCACCGCTACACCGCGGATGTGGCCGGGCGCATCGAGCAGCAGTGGCAGGACCTGTGGGACGAGCAGGGCACGTTCGACGCCCCGAACCCGGTCGGCCCGCTTGCCGGTGACGTGCCTCAGGACAAGCTCTTCGTTCAGGACATGTTCCCGTACCCGTCGGGCAGCGGTCTGCACGTCGGACACCCGCTCGGGTACATCGCGACGGACGTCTTCGCGCGGTTCCACCGGATGCACGGACGGAACGTTCTCCACGCTCTCGGTTACGACGCCTTCGGGTTGCCGGCCGAGCAGTACGCCGTTCAGACCGGCACGCACCCCCGCACCACCACCGAGGCGAACATCGCCAACATGCGCCGTCAGCTGCGTCGCCTCGGGCTCGGACACGACCGTCGCCGTTCGCTCGCGACGACAGACGTCGATTTCTACCACTGGACGCAGTGGATCTTCCTGCAGATCTTCAATGCGTGGTACGACGTCGACGTGAAGAAGGCGCGTCCGATCTCGGAGCTCGAGAAGGAATTCGCCGACGGCTCACGGCAGCTGGAGGACGGCCGTGACTGGTCGTCGTTGAGTGCCGGTGAGCGCGCGTCGGTGCTCGACGGGTTCCGCCTCGTTTACGAGTCCAACTCGCTCGTCAACTGGTGCCCGGGTCTGGGCACCGTGCTGGCGAACGAGGAAGTCACCGCCGACGGCCGCAGCGACCGCGGCAACTTCCCGGTGTTCCGAAAGAACCTGCGGCAGTGGATGATGCGCATCACCGCGTACTCGGACCGGCTGATCGACGACCTCGAGTACCTGGACTGGCCTGACAAGGTCAAGACCATGCAGCGCAACTGGATCGGCCGCTCCCGCGGCGCGCAGGTCTCGTTCTCGGGGATCGAGGTGTTCACGACGCGCCCCGACACCCTGTTCGGTGCCAGCTACGTCGTTCTCGCTCCCGAACACGATCTGGTCGACGGCCTGGTTGCGGCCGAGTGGCCGTCCGACGTGCCTGCCGTCTGGACCGGAGGCGCTGCCACTCCTGCGGAAGCCGTTGCGGCCTACCGCGCGTCGATCGCCGCGAAGTCGGATCTCGAGCGTCAGGAGAACAAGGAGAAGACCGGTGTGTTCACCGGCTCCTATGCCGAGAACCCGGTCAACGGAGAGCAGGTTCCGGTCTTCATCGCCGACTACGTGCTCACCGGGTACGGTACCGGCGCGATCATGGCCGTCCCGGGTCACGATCAGCGCGACTGGGAGTTTGCAACCAAGTTCGATCTGCCCATCCGTGAGGTCATCTCGGGCGGAGATGTCACCGAAGCTGCTTTCGTCGGCGACGGCGCGTTGGTCAATTCCGGTTTCCTGGACGGACTTTCGGTCGACGACGCCAAGGCTGCGGTCGTCGCGAAATTGGAGGAGGACGGCAAGGGCCGCGGCACCATCCAGTACAAGCTGCGCGACTGGCTGTTCGCGCGTCAGCGGTACTGGGGTGAGCCGTTCCCGATCGTCTACGACAAGGACGGCAACGCTCACGCACTGCCGGATTCGGTTCTGCCCGTAGAACTTCCGGAGGTCGAGGACTACGCCCCGGTCTCCTTCGATCCCGACGACGCGAGCTCCGAGCCGTCGCCGCCGCTGGCCAAGGCGTCGGACTGGGTGAACGTCGAGCTCGATCTCGGTGACGGCCTGCAGACCTACCGCCGCGACACCAACGTCATGCCGCAGTGGGCAGGCAGCTCGTGGTACCAGCTGCGCTACATCGACCCGACCAATTCCGAGACGTTCGCGGACCCGGAGAACGAGAAGTACTGGGTCGGACCGCGTCCCGAGCTGCACGGACCGAACGACCCCGGCGGTGTCGACCTGTACGTCGGCGGCGTCGAGCACGCGGTGCTGCACCTGCTGTACTCGCGTTTCTGGCACAAGGTGCTGTTCGACCTCGGACACGTCAGCTCCAGCGAGCCGTACCGCCGGTTGTACAACCAGGGCTACATCCAGGCGTACGCGTTCACCGATGCGCGCGGTGTCTACGTGCCGGCCGACGAGGTCGAGGAGCGGGACGGCGGGTTCTTCTACCAGGGAGAACCGGTCAACCGGGAGTACGGGAAGATGGGCAAGAGCCTGAAGAACTCGGTCTCTCCCGACGACATCTTCGCCGAATACGGAGCCGACACCTTGCGTGTCTACGAGATGTCGATGGGTCCGCTGGACACGTCGCGCCCGTGGGCGACGAAGGACGTCGTCGGCGCACAGCGTTTCCTGCAGCGCGTGTGGCGTCTCGTGCTCGACGAGGAGACCGGCGCTGTCCGCGTCACCGACGACAAGCCGACCGAGGACACACTGCGTGTGCTCAACCGTGTCATCGACGGTGTGGAAGCGGATTACACTGCGCTGCGCGACAATACGGCCGGTGCCAAGCTCATCGAGCTGACGAACCATCTGACGAAGGCGTACCCGGACGGCGCCCCACGCGGTGTCGTCGAGCCGCTGATCCTGATGCTCGCCCCGATGGCTCCGCACCTGTCGGAGGAGCTGTGGAAGCGTCTCGGACACGACCGTTCGCTCGCGCACGGACCCTTCCCGCGTGCCGATCAGAAGTGGCTCGTCGCCGACACCGTCGACTACCCCATCCAGGTCAACGGCAAGGTGCGTAGCCGCATCACCGTGCCCGCGGATGCCACCAACGGCGACGTCGAGAAGACCGCGCTGGCAGACGAGAAGATCGTTGCTCTGCTGGGTGGCAAGGCGCCGACCAAGGTCATCGTCATCCCGGGTCGGATGGTCAACATCGTCGTGAAATAGTGCGTTGACGCACCCGTGCGCGGAAAGTCGGCCTCCGCTGCAACTTTCCGCGCACGGGTGGCGACGCCGCACTCTCACCCTTTTCGTGTGAATGCACAGCCGAGATTCTTGGCATGCGCTTTAATTCGTTCCATGTCACAGGTCGGTAAAGCGCTCGTCCTCACGTTGATTGCCTTCGTCGTCGGAACAAGCGCTCTCGTCGCGCAGGCCGACCCGGGGCCGGGCTCGCCCATTCCGGCCGACGACCCGTTCTACAGCTGGGACTCCTCGCTCGACGTCGCGCCGGGAGCCGTCCTGCGGTCCCGGCCGATGACGTTCGCGACGCCCACGCTGACCACGCCCATCCGGGGTGAGCAGGTGCTGTATCGCACCACCGATCAGCAGGGTGACGCCGTCGTGACCGTGGCGACGGTTCTGCGACCCCTCGTTCCCGGGCCGACGAAGATCGTCTCGTACCACATGGCGTACGACGCCCTCGGTTCTCAGTGCGACCCGT
This sequence comes from Rhodococcus sp. BP-261, assembly GCF_019835205.1. Lineage (NCBI taxonomy): Bacteria > Bacillati > Actinomycetota > Actinomycetes > Mycobacteriales > Nocardiaceae > Rhodococcus > Rhodococcus sp. BP-261. The sequence goes on from NZ_JABUCO010000007.1 coordinate 192,231, forward strand.
CGTACACGCTCAGCGGCGGTGCGACGAGCCCGATCGCGACCGCGGAGCAAGGCGTCATCGCCGGCTATCTGGCTGCCGGATACACCGTCGTCGCACCGGATTACGAAGGCGAAGAGCTCGAATGGACCATCGGGCGTCAGTCGGGGTACGCGGCGCTGGACGGCATCCGTGCGGCTCAGTCGTTCCTGCAGGTCCCGTCGTCGACACCCGTTGCGATGATCGGCTATTCAGGCGGATCGGTGCCGACGCAGTGGGGCGCCGAGGTCGCGCCGACGTACGCGCCCGAGCTGAATCTCGTCGGAATCGCGGCGGGTGGGTTGCCCGTCGATCTGGCACACAACCTGCCGTACGTGAGCGGAAGTGCGCAGTGGGCGGGCGTCATTCCGGCGTTGATCGTGGCGTACCAGCGCGCATACGGACTCGACACCGCGTCGTTCCTGTCCGAGTACGGTGCACAGGTGATCGATCAAGTCGACCAGGAGTGCATCGCGCAGTTCGCCGACGACTACCCCACCCTGACCGACGCGAGCATGGTGCGCGCGCCGTACACCTCGCTGCTGGATGTGCCGGAAGTCGTCGAGGCCATCAACGACAACATCATGGGCACGGCAGGCACACCGAGGACCCCGATGTTCCTTGCGGTGGGTCACGCGGATCCGATCGGCGACACCATCATGATCACCGCCGATGTGCAAGCGCTCGCGCACCAGTACTGCACCGACGGCGTCGATGTTCAGTACGCGCAGTACGACGGGCTGACGCACGGAGAAGCGTTCCTGCCCTTCGAAGCTCAGGGCCTGCAGTTCCTGACCGAACGCTTCGCGGGATCGCCGACGCACAGCAACTGCGCCACCATCCCGGTCGGCAATAGTCTCGCCCCGACGCCCGTGCCGTGATGCGCCGCAGGCGCACTAGATTCCCCCGTCGACGCGCACTACCGAGCCGTTCGTAGCGGACGCTGCGGGACTGGCGAGGAACGCCACCATGTTCGCGATCTCGTCGGGCTCGATGAACCGCTGCAGCAACGACGTCGGGTTGCCGGCCATGATCGCGGCCTTCATCTCGGCGACGGGTATGGACTGTGCATCGGCGATGGCTTCCACCGTCCGTGCTACGCCGTCCGAGTACGTCGGGCCGCCGAGCACCGAATTGACCGTCACCGCAGTGCCTTTCGTGAGCTTGGCGAGGCCGTTGGCGACGGCCAGCATCGCCGACTTCGACGTGCCGTAGTGAATCATGTCCGCCGGGACGTTCACGCCCGACTCACTGCTCACGAACAGGACACGGCCCCAGCCTCGGTGGAGCATGGCGGGTAGCAGTCGGCGCGACAACCGCACCCCGCTCATGACGTTGACGTCGAAGTAGCGGCGCCAGTCGGCGTCGGAGATGGTGTCGAACGCCTTCAGCTCGAACAGGCCGACGTTGTTGACGAGGATGTCGACGTCGGCGATGGTGCTGCACAGTCGGTTCACCTGCTCGTCGTCGGAGAAGTCGGCTGCGATGCCGTCGACGGATGCACCGGGTGCGTCGCGCCGTAGGCGTTCGACGGCCGTCGCGAGTGTGTCGCGGTCGCGGCCGTTGAGGGTGACGTCGACGCCTTCTCGGGCGAGTGTTCGGGCGACCGCGTAGCCGATTCCCTGCGTCGACCCGCTGACGAACGCCGACTTGCCGGAGAGTTTCAGATCCATGCCCCGATCGTCGCGCGGTCCGATCAGCACTCGATCAGCGCACACTAGAATTCGGCCGGTGAGCGAGCTACGAATCCGCGTTCTCGGCCAGGTCGAGGCGGAGATCGACGGCGTGGCAGTGCCCCTGTCGAAACCGCGGCACCGCGAGATTCTGAGCTTGTTGGTGGTGGGGCGCGGACGCACGGTGTCGACGTCCAGCCTGGTCGACGACCTGTGGGACGACGCCCCCGCCGGCGCCGTCGGATCCGTCCGCACGTTCATCGGTGAACTCCGCAGGATCCTGGAGCCGACGCGTCCGCCGCGGGCGGCGTCGGCTGTCGTCGTGACGCGAGGATCCGGATATGCGCTCGAACAGTGCAGCGTCGACCTGTGGCGGGTGGAGGCGGGAGAAGCCGGCCTCGACGAGTGGCGCGGAACGGCTTTCGACGAATTCGCGACGCGTCCCTGGGCGGCCGGGGAGCGTGCTCGGAATGCCGAGCTTCGAGCAGGAATGACGGAGCGGCGCGCGGGCGAGCTCTTGGACGAGGGGCGTCCGGGTGCGGTGGTTCCCTTAGTCGACGCGTTCGTCGACGAGCACCCGTGGCGTGAGGAAGGATGGCGAATCCTCGCCCTGGCGTTGTATCGCGTGGGGCGACAGGCGGATGCGCTTGCGGTGCTGCGCCGTGCCCGCGTGACGTTCGCCGAGGGACTCGGTTTGGATCCGAGTGATCGTCTGGGCGACATGGAACAGCGAATCCTGAACCGCGATCCGGGACTCGACCGAAGCGGCTCCATCCTGATGCAGGTAGCCGAGCAGTCTCGGCCGAGCACACGGTCACAGCTCGAAAGTGCCTCTGCGCTCGTGCCTTTGCTTGCCCTGTCGGGATCCGTCGGTGCGGCGACCGAACAACGTCTCGCGACGATCGCCGCGGCCGAGCAGGTGGGCGACCCGGAACTGACCGCACGGGTAATCGTCGGTTACGACGTTCCCGGCAGCTGGACGCGGTCGGACGATTCGGAGTTGTCCGCCGCGATCGTCGCCGCAGCGGACCGGGCGCTCACAGGATTGCCGGCGTCGGCGTCGAAACGTGTTCGTGCGCGGTTGCTTTCGACCATCGCGATGGAATCCCGCGGGGTGGGGAGTCGGATGGCGGAGGCTGTGGAAGCGGAGGCCATTGCCCGACGGCTCGGCGACCCCGCGCTGCTGTGCCTGACGCTCGGCGCGCGCTACCTGCAGGCGTTCGAGTCGACTGGTCTGGCGCGCGACCGATGCGACATAGCCGACGAGACAGTGGAGCTCGCGGTGGAGGCGGAACTGTCGACGTTCGAGATCGCCGGTCGGCTGTACCGGATGCAGTCACTGTGCGCGCTCGACGACATCCCAGCCGCTTCGAGGGAAGCAGACCTGATCGACGGGTTGGCTCAGCGGTTCGATCGTCCCCTGGCGTCGGTGTTCATCGCGTGGTTCCGGTACACGTTCGAGGACGGACCGGATCCTGTGGAGACGGCCGAGATGCCGGGTTTCGTGACCGGGTTGCACGCACTGTCCGATCTGACAGTCGCCGTGCGGAACGGAAAGCCGCTGCCCGACGGCGATTTCGGGCCCTACGAGCCGTGGGCGCGTGGATTGTTCGAGCCGAAAGTGCTCGATTCCGTTCCCGATCCGCCGCACGACCTGATGTCGGAGGTGTGCTGGTACCTGACGGGTGTGGCGGCACTCGCTGTGGGACATAGGGATTCGATGCAGCGCGTTCACGAGGCGTTGTTGCCGGCGGCATCCGAACGAGCAGCCGGAAGTGGATGCATCGACCTCGGGCCGATCGCGCCGCTGCTGGAGCGGTTGGCTCTGTAGTCCGCGCGGCCGAAATTTACCCTCCTATTGTGCGGAATCCGGGCTCGAAACCGCACAATAGGAGGGTAAATTTCAGAAGAATCGATTGACCAACGGCCCGACGAGACCGAAGACCGAGGCGTCGGGAACCAGGTACTTGGCGACGGTTCCGCTGACGAACGCGTGCCATGCCGGTCCGCCGTCGGATTCGACGCCGGAGACGACGAAGGCCTTTCCGACGAAGACTCCCGGGAAGTGGCGGGTGGCCAACTCCTCGTTGTGGGCTGCGACGGCGAGTAGTTCCTCGGCGCGGCTGCGGTCGATGACGTCACCCATGCGCGACAGCAGGTCCGGCTGAGGGCGGTGGGCGAGCGGACGGCTGTCGACGAGGACCAGGCTGTCGACCGCCACGCCCCTGGCTTGCAGCTCGACGGCCACCGCGTGCGCGAGCAGTCCGCCGAACGACGTGCCGAGCAGATGCAGCGGGCCGTCGGTGTGGACGTCGAGGATGTGGTCGGCGTAACGGGCCGCGAGTGCAGTCAACGATGCAGGCCGCTCACCGATTGCCTGGACTCCGAAGACGGGGCGATCGTCGTCGATGTGTTCGACGAGTTCGGCGTAGCAGCTGGTCAGGCCTTCGAGCGGGTGGATGCAGAAGACGGGTGCCTGGGTTCCGGTCGCTCGGATGGGCACGATGGCCGGGGCCGCGTAGGCGGTGATGGTGTGATCGGGCAGCTCGGTGGCCGGCTTCGAGTAATCGTTGACGACGGTCATGCTGAGCCTCCGAGGGGGTGTGTGTCTTCGTTCTGCCTGACGAATATGTCGGGTGAGAGTCGCAATGTGTTACCCGGGTCTCATAACGAATCGGCACTCATGCAGAAGCCGTCGAGCGAAGAGCGGAAACCCGGCGACCCCGACACCTACCATCCACATGTGACCGAGACTGCTGCTCGACGCCGACGCATCCGGCTGGCGCTGTGCGCGGCCGTCGTATTTGCCGCGACCTCGCTGACGACCGGAACCGCCCACGCTGCGACCCCGCCCCTGAAGGTCTCGATCATCGGCGATTCGTTCAGCGCCGGTGTCGGGGCGAGCGCCGGAGCCGGGTACGCCACCGTGCTTGCAGCGCGCGGCTGTTGGGACTCGAACCTCGTCGCCGAGTCGGGCAGTGGTTATGCGGCGAGCCCGAACCCGTTCGTCAGTCTGCAACGAGTCACGAAGGCCGCGTCGACGCTGCCCGACGTCATCGTCATCCAGGGCTCCGGCAACGACCGCGGTGACGCGAGGCTGTTCGCCGCGGCCACCGGTTTGTACGCGACGTTCCGCGTCATCGCACCGCAGGCACGGATCGTCGTCGTCGCGCCGACGGGTGCTCCGAATGCCAAGCACGACAACATCGACGCGATCCGACGCACCCTCCGCGACGCGGCGCAGCTCACCGGCGTCACCTTCCTCGACCCACGGGCCGAGGGTTGGCTGAACTTCTCGACCGATTATGCGCCCGACGGCATCCACCCGAACACCCGCGGCCACGCGCGAATGGCCGAGCGGTTGTTCGACGACCTTGTTGCACTGGGCATTCCGCGCGTCGACAGCTGTTAGACGACCCAGTTCAGCAGCACGACGCACACTGCAGTCCCGGAGAGGATGCTCAGGGCGACGTTGCGTCGCCAGAGGTGCACGCCTGCGGTGACGAGAACGCCTGCGATCTGCGGAATCCCGTGATGCGAAGCGCCGACGTCGATCGACGACAGCGCGTACATGGCCAGAATCGCAACTGCGCCGAGCGGCATCCACCGTCCGATGGAGTCCAGCAGTGCCGATTCACGTAGCCGCGAGCGAACCGCGAACGGTATGGCGCGCAATGCAAATGTGATCGCAACGGCCACCCCGACCGCTCCCGCAAGATAGCCGTAATCAGGCACGAGCGCTCCTCACATGCCGAACGATCAACGTCATCGTGAACACGCACATCGACACCACCAGCATCGACCCGGGCGAGAACAGCAACCCGACTGCACCCGACAACACGGCAAGCACGAGCGTCACGCGGTTCGGGTCCGCCCGGTACGCGTCGACTACGAGGACGACGAACAGAGCTGTCAGCACGAAATCGAGGCCCTGAACGTCGCCGAGCACCGTGTGCCCGGCTAGCCCTCCGAGAAACGATCCGACCATCCACGACATGTGCAGTCCCAGCTGCGTCCAGAGGATCCGACCGCTGCGCATGTGGCTGGTGATCATCGCGAACGCCTCGTCGCACAGCGCAAAGATGCTGTACAGCTTGGCGAATCGGCCCTCGACACGATGCAGCGGGAACGACAGCCCGTAGAAGAGGTGTCGCGAATTGACGAGAAACGTCGTCACCGCAACCGCTGCCAGAGGTGCAGCCGCCGCGAGCATGCCGATGAGAACGAACTCGACCGATCCGGCGAACAGCACTCCCGAAATGATCGGCGCGATCCACCACGGAAAACCGTGCGACGTCACGACGACGCCGAAGCCGAGTCCCAATGTGAACAGCCCGAACCAGATCACGCCCGCCGAGCGGAACGCGTCGACGAACGATCCCGTGGTGGTCGGCTGCAGTTCTTCGTGCACGGTCATGACGCAAGGATAGGAAATTCGGCGCGTGATTTTATTGCCCGACCTTGCCGATACGGGGATGCACGCGCAAGATATTCCCGTGGATTCGATCGACGAACATATCTTGTTGCTCCTGCAGGAGAACGGTCGCCTGACCAACCAGGAATTGGCGGCCCGCGTCGGCCTCACCCCGGCCCCGTGCCTGCGGCGTGTCCGCAGGCTCGAGGACGACGGCATCATCACCGGGTACTCCGCGATCGTCGATCGGACCCGCCTCGGCAAGGGGTTCGAGGTCATCATTCACGCAGACCTCGTCGCGAAGAATCTGGCGACGACGCAGGCGTTCGAGGATCGGATCGCAGCGATGCCCGAGGTTGCCGAACTCCGGCGCATGTTCGGCATCCCCGACTACTTCATTCGCGTGCGCGTCGCCGATCTCGCGGCCTACGAGCAATGGTTGACGGTGCAGCTGATGGGCGACAAGGCCATCGCCCGCGTCGACTCGCGCATCACGATGAAGCTCATCAAGACCGACGCGCCTTAGACGGTGACGAGGTCCGCGGTCTTGTTCAGCTGCAGATCCCGTACCCAGACCAGCAACGCCACGACTGCGAAAGCAGCTCCCGTCACGCAGACGCCCGACCAGCCGAAGTGCGTCCAGGCGAACGTGCCTGCAGCCGATCCCGCCGACGCGCCGACGAAGTACGTCGTCATGTAGATCGAGTTGATCCGTGCCCTGGCCTCCGGCTCCAGCGCGTAGACGACGTTCTGGTTGCTGACGTGCACCCCTTGCAACGCCAGGTCGACGAGCACGAACGCCAGCACGAACACGAGCCAGTACGTGCCTCCGGCGGCGAACAGCAGCCACACCGCGACCAGCAGCACGACGCCCGAGCCGGTGGCCCATTGCACGTATCCGCGGTCGGCCAGGCGACCGGCGAGCGACGCCATCAACGCACCGGCGACGCCCGAGAGCCCGATCAGACCGATCTGGGCTGCAGAGAATCCGTACTTCGTGGTCAGCAGGAGCGTCATCGTCGCGAACACCGTACTGACCGACGCGAAAGACAGCGCTCCGAGCAGCGACCGCGTGCGCAGCCGTGGGTGACGACGCACGAGTCGGCCCATCGACGCCAGGGCGGGCAGATATGCGACGCCGGCAGTCGTGGTGTTGCGCGGCAGCACCCGCCAGAGGCCGAAGGCCGACAGCAGCATCAGTACCGCCGCCAGTCGATAGACCCCCTGCCATCCGGTAACTCCGGACAGGACGCCGGAGATGCTGCGCGCCAGGAGGATCCCCGTCAGCAGCCCACCCATGACGATACCGACGATGCGCCCCGAGTCCGACGGATGCGCCATCGAGGCCGCGAACGGAACGATGACTTGCGCTGCGACGGAGAACAATCCGGCCATCGCGGTACCGACCAACAGCCACGACAGGGCTGGAGAGAACCCGGCGATCGCCTGCCCCGTCGCGGCGAGCACCATCAGTCCGACGCTCAACGTCCGGCGATCGACCACATCACCCAACGGTACGAGAAGAAGCAGCCCGAGCGCGTAGGACACCTGTGCAACGGTCACCGACACCGCGGCAGCGGATTGCGAGACGCCGAACTGGGTGGCGATGAGATCGAGCAATGGCTGATTGAGGTAGTTGCCACCGGCACTCAGGCCGGTCGCGACGGCCATCAGGGCGACGACCGGGGTGCCGATGCCGGATTCTCTGGACGATGTGTTCACGAGTGACAGCATTCTCTGGAGAGACTGTGCTGTCCAATAGATCGATCAGCACGATCTATCTCTTCGAGAGATAGGATCGCCGGCGTGGAACTCCGTCACATCCAGTACGCCGTCGCAGTGGCCGAGGAGCAACATTTCAGTCGCGCCGCCGCCCGACTCCATGTGGCGCAGTCCGCGCTCAGCAGTCAGATCCGCGACCTCGAACGCGAGTTGGGCGTCGAACTGTTCTCTCGAACGAGCCGAAGCGTGACCGTCACCGACGCCGGTCGCGTGTTTCTGGAACGCGCCTACGGCGTTCTGGGGTCGGTGTCGCGCCTGGTCGCCGACGTCTCGCCGTCGACCACCGAGGTACGACGCCTCCGCGTCGGCATGATCGTGCCGCTGACGCGTGTCGACGTCGTGGCAGCGGTCGCGTCGCTGACGGCGTCTCACCCCAACACGGCGGTGTCGTTACTCCCCAGAGGCAGCGCGATCACGCTCGACGGGGTCTCCGACGGCTCGCTCGACGTGGGGATCGTCGGCCTCGCGCCCGGTCGCACGCACACGGGTCTGACGTCGACGGCCCTGTGGACCGAACCGTTGTCGCTGTTCGTCGCCGCCGAGCACGAATGGGCGCGGAGGCGGTCCGTCAGGCTCGTCGAGTTGGACGGCATGACGATGATCGACCGGCCGGCAGGCAGCGAGGCCCGAATACAGACCGACTACGCGTTCACACAGTCCTCGGTGCCGCGGGGCACGATCATCGAAGCCGATTCCTCGGACATCGTTGCCGGACTGACGGAATCGGGCCTCGGCGTGACCTTGCTACCGACGTCGTTGGCGTCGCTGTTCCCGAGGTTGCACAGAATCGACGTGGTCGACGCGCCCACCCGGACGGTGTCCGTCGTCACGAATCCGAGCAACACCACGTCGGTCACCGCGGCGTTCACCGACTACCTGCTTCGGCAGGCGTCCTGACTCAGCGGGTCAGCGGGAACGTACCGTCGCCGAGGTCGGGGTCCGGCAGCACCCCGTCGGGATCGACGAGGACCACATCGCGGCCGTCGAGCTTGATGCGTCGCATCCCCTCGAGGAGCATCCGCCTGCCGACGTCGGAGAAGCGATCGACGCGGGAGGCGTCGAACACCACCGTGCCGGTACCGGTGTCGTGGGACAACGCGTCGAGGATGCTCTCCGCACCGCTGAAACGCACCGCACCCTGTATCTCGACGCGCAGTTCACCCGACGTGTCGGACATGCTGCGCAGCGCCGACGATCCGTAAGGCTCGGCCGCCATGAGGTGCATGCCCATGTCGTCGGACAATCTCTCGAAGACCTTCACGCCGCGAACACTGTTGCCGTGCTTGTCCAGTCGCGGTGACATGACGCCGATGCCCACCTGACCGGGCAGTGCACCCAGAAGACCGCCTGCGACACCGCTTTTCGCAGGGATGCCGACGGTCGTCAACCAGTGGCCCGCGGCGTCGTACATGCCTGCTCCGGCCATCACCGACAGTACTTGTCGCGCAACGGCCCTGGAGACGATGCGTTCTTCGGTTCCGGGCCGCACTCCCCCGGCGGCGAGCGTCGCACCCATGACCGCGAGATCGCGCACGGTCACGTTGATCGAACACTGCGTCGTGTAGCCCTCGACCACGGCGTGGGCAGTGTCGGAGAGAATCTCGTAGTTACGCAGCATGTGCGCGATGGCGAGGTTTCGGTCTGCGGTATCCAATTCGGATCGGCAGACCGATTCGTCGACGGACAACTGCCGCCCGGCGAGCGTCGAGAAGAAACTCAGTGCGCGCGAGACACGTTCGTCGACCGAGGCACCCAGAAGGGAGTGCGTCGCGATGGCGCCTGCGTTGATCATCGGGTTCTTCGGTCGACGCGTCCCGCCTTCGAGGGACAGCTCGTTGAAGGCCTCTCCCGACGGCTCGACACCGACGATGGCGGCGACGGCGTCGAACCCGCGGTCGGTCAGTGCGGCCGCGTACGCGAACGGCTTCGAGATGGACTGGATGGAGAACTCGACCTCGTCGTCGCCCACCGAGTGCGTCCGGCCGTCGACGGTGGTGACCGCGATTCCGAAGACGTCGGGATTCGCCTGTGCCAGATCGGGAATGTAGTCGGCGACCTCCCCGTTCGTGTTGTCGGCCAGGCTGTCGAGGACTTCGCGCAGGTAATCGGGAACCGGTGATCTCACGTCGGAAATCTATCAGTGCGCCTGCGGCACCCGTGCGCGGAAAGTTGGCCCAGAGGCGAACTATGCACGCACGGGCGGCGCAGCCGCACTAGATGGACCCCATGTCAGCCGACAGCCAATGCTCGGGCTTCAGGAAGAACGCAACCTGCTCGCCGAGGGTCTTCTCGAACTCGAGATACCCGTCGACCTTCTCCGGAGCAATGTAGCGACTGGCCATCTCCCGCGACTTCTCCGGAGAGCCCGGCTCCTCTCGCAGCACGGGGCCGTCGATCGCGACGTACCGGACCGTAGGTTCGACGCGTTCCACCATGAGGCTGAACTGTCCTGCAGCCCTGATCAATTCGGCCTTCTTCGAGTACTTTCCGGTGAGCACCCACGCTTCACCGCCCGGACTGTACTGGTACCAGATCGGCACCGTCAGCGGACCTCGATCGTTGCCGGCGAACACCGACAGTGCCGCGATGTGCGGCTCGGACAGAAATTCTTCTCGTTCCGATCTCGACAGTGGCATGCAGCCACCCTAGGACGATCGCTCGAGGTCGTCGACGGGTTTCGCGTATCGAAACGCACCGTTCACCGGGCGTCCGTGAGCGTGCGGCAACGCCGCCTACCGCGGCCGGATGACGATCTCGGTCGGGTGCGCGTCGGCGGGGGTGTCGACGGCGTTCCGGATCGCCAGCGCGACGGTCTCGGGCTGCAGGAACTTCGAGCCGTCGTAGTCGTCGCCCTCGTGCGCGACGATCGCTCGCTGCATGTCCGTGTCGATGCGCCCGGGGTGTATCGACGTGACGCGAATCGACGGCTCCTCCTGTCGCAGGGCGTCGCCGAACGCGCGCAGCGCGAACTTCGACGCGGCATAGCCACCCCAGCCCGGATTGACGCGCAAGCCGGCGCCGGAGTTCACGAGGACCACGTGGCCTCCCGCGCGTCGCAACGCAGGAAGCAGCGCCTGCGTCAGTGCGACGACGGCGAGGACGTTGCTCTCGTACTGGCGACGCCACTCCTCGATCGAGGATTCGGCGATGGATCCGAGGGACGCGACGCCTGCGTTGTGTACCAGCACGTCGAGCGAGTCGATCTCGCCGGCTGCGCGGGCGACGGCGTCGTGATCGGTCAGGTCGACGGGCCACGGCGTCGCCCCGTGCAGTTCTCGCGTGATGTCGGCCAGCGACCCTTCCGTCCGTCCACCGAGGAACACACCGTGATCGGACGCGAGTTGCCTCGCCACGGCTGCGCCGAGGCCCCGACTCGCGCCCGTCACCAAAGCTGTAGGAGTCACAAACCCAAACTAGTCGAACTGCATACCCGCCTCCGCAGCCATGGCCGCGGTCGTGTTGCCGCCGTCGAGCGACTCTCTGATGATGTCGGCGTGTCCCGCGTGCTGCGCGATTTCCCGCAGAATGTGCAGCAATGTGAAACGTGCTGACTGCCAGGCACGTTCGGGCGCCCACGGTGCCGTCGGCAAAGGTACTTGGATGTCGAGATCCATATCGGCGACGGCGGCTTCCGTCGCCTCGGCGACGCGCGCGTACTCGGCGATCAACCCTTCGACGGTCTGGTCGGGGCCCATGACGTACTCGGTGCCCATGCGCGACAGGTCGAACTCGGCGTTCTCGTCCATGTCCGCGATGACCTTCATCCAACCGCGTTCGTTGCTGACGACGTGGTTCAGCAGACCGCCGAGAGTCAGTTCGCTGACCGTGGTGCGCTGCCTCGCCTGCTCGTCGGTGATGCCGCGGACGGTGTAGAGGAAGTTCTTGCGCTGGTCGGCGAACATGCGGAGGATGTCGGCCTTCTCACCGGTGAGGGTCATGTCGGGTCCTTTCGTGGCTGGTGAGAACTACTGTAGGTACGATTGCGGACAGATACGGTCCGCTTTCGATTCGGTCTCTCGAAAGGCGGAAAACGGGGACTGGTCGCACACTGGGTCTCATGGCCGACCGCGGATTCACCTCGACACAGCTGGCCGCTCGGGCCGCCTACCTTCTGCGCGGCAACGACCTCGGCACGATGACCAGCGCCGCCCCGCGGCTGTACCCCCACATGTGGAGTTGGGACGCGGCGTTCGTGTCCGTCGGACTCGCACCGCTCAGCGTCGAACGGGCCGTCGTCGAACTCGACACGCTGCTGTCCGCGCAGTGGAAGAACGGGATGATTCCGCACATCGTGTTCGCGAACGGTGTCGACGGCTACTTCCCCGGCCCGGCACGGTGGGAGACGGGACAGCTGGCCGCACATGCGCCGACAGCGCCTCAGACGTCGGGCATCACGCAGCCGCCGGTGCATGCCATCGCCGTCCAACGCATTCTCGATCATTCGCGACGCCACGGCCGGACGACTCGGGCCGTCGCCGAGGAGTTTCTCGATCGTCGCTGGGAGAACCTCGTGCGATGGCATCGCTGGCTCGCCGAGGCGCGCGACATCGAGAACAACGGGCGCATCACCCTCTACCACGGCTGGGAATCCGGCATGGACAACTCGCCGCGGTGGGATGCGTCGTACCGGAATGTCGTTGCGGGCGCGATGCCTCCGTACCAGCGCGAGGACCACGCCGTCATCACGGATCCGTCGCAGCGTCCGACCAACCACGAATACGACCGGTACATCTGGCTCGTCGAAGAAATGAAACAAGCGGGCTACGACGACGCGGCCCTGGCGGCCACGATGAGCTTCGCGGTCGAGGACGTCTTCGTCAGTGCGGTGTTCGCGATGGCGTGCGACGTGTTGGCGACGATCGGCGAGGAACATTCGAAACCGAATTCCGACGTCCGTGAACTCCGCGCTTGGTCCGAACGGTTCGGGAAAGGCGTCATCGCGACGACGGATGCTCGCTCCGGTGCAGCCCGGGACTACGACGTGCGCGCGAGCCGGTGGATCACCACCGACACCATCGCCATGTTCGCACCGCTGCTGTGCGGTGGGTTGCCGCGGGAACAGGAACGGACGCTGCTGCGGACGTTCGAAGGCACCCGCTTCTGTGGACACCCCGACCTGCGATACGCCGTTCCGCCGTCGACGTCACCGGTGTCGAGGGACTTCCGTCCACGCGAGTACTGGCGCGGGCCGGTGTGGCCCGTCATCACGTGGCTCTTCTCGTGGGCGTTCGCGCGGCGAGGGTGGGCCGAACGGTCACTGTCCTTGCGCGAGGAGGGGTTGCGTCAGGCCAGTGACGGCAGCTTCGCCGAGTACTACGAACCGTTCACCGGTGAGCCGCTCGGGAGTATGCAGCAGTCGTGGACGGCGGCGGCGGTGTTGGACTGGCTCGGCTAGCGCACGTGCGTGCGAATGTATAGCCCGCTATACATTCGCGCGCACGAGGTCTGTGACGACTCACCATTGAACCGTCGCTGCCGGCTACCTACCGTCAGCGAGTGGCCATGAAACGCAGTGTTGCGACCGTCGTTCTTGCCAGTGCGCTCGTGTGCGCGATGCCCGCAGTGGCGTCGGCGAATCCACAGGGGCCCGATGTGTCGTCGTGGCAACACATCGACGGCACCGCGATCGACTGGTTCGCAGTGCGCGAATCGGGCCACGACTTCGCGATGGTCAAGGCCACCGAGGGTCTGAACTACGTCAACCCGTACTTCGTGCAGGACTGCGTCGTCATGCGGGTCGCGGGTGTCGCTCGCGGCGCGTATCACTACGCGGACGTCCGGGAGTCACCCGAACTGCAGGCGGCGTACTACTCGACGGTCGTCCTCGGCATCAACGGACCGGGTGATCTGCCACCGGTCTTGGATCTCGAACGGTCGCACGGTCTTTCGCCGGCACAACTGATCGACTGGACACACCGCTACCTGAACGCGGTGCAGGCGCTGACCGGACGCCAGCCGATCATCTACACCTATCCGAACTTCTGGCGGACGGCGATGGCCGACACTCACGAGTTCAACCACTATCCCCTGTGGATCGCGGACTACAACGACACTCTCGGTCCGCTTCCGGGAGGGTGGACGCAGTGGATGTTCTGGCAGTTCACCGACAACGGTCGCATCCCGGGCATCGAGGCGCCGACCGACATCAACAACTACAGCGGGTCCGGCGGCGATCTTCGGCGGTTGGCGCGCTGGTAGCCCTCGTGCGTGCGAATGTATAGCGGGCTATACATTCGCACGCACGTGGGCTAGGCGCCCAATGCCCTCGCCAGCGTCGGCCACGACGCCCGCAGCGCATCCTGCCAGTACATCCACGAGTGCGTGCCCGGGAATCCGAGGTCGAAGTCGGCGGGGATGCCAAGGTCGTCGAGACGCTGCTGCAGCCGCATCGCGCAGCTGTTCGTGATGGCCTCGATCGCGCCACCGACGACGATCTGATCGGGTAGAGGAGGCGACCCCGCAGGCCGGACGACGCCCGGCACCTCGTACGGCCCCGGCAACCCGGTCGCGTTGGAGACGAACAGCTCGAGTCCGCGAAGCTTTTCGGCGTTGACGTACGGATCGTGCTCGACCCAGCGCGGGTCACCGTCGGGACCCCACATGTTGTCGGTGTCGCCGCGGCCGCGCGCTTCGACGAGCAGCCGAACGAAGTTGCGTGCCACAGGATCCGACGTCTGCGCACACCCGCTGTACGACGCCACTCCTCGATACAGGCCGGGTGCCTGAATCGCGAGATCGAGCACCGATCCGGCCGACATGGACAGTCCGCCGATTGCGTTGACGCCGTTGGCATCCAGTGCGTCGTCGAGCACGGGAGGAAGCTCCTGCGTCAGGAAGGTCTGCCATTTGTTGCGGCCGAGCACCGGGTCGTCGTGCTGCCAGTCGGTGTAGTACGACAGATAGCCGCCGACGGGAATGACCACGTTGACGTTCTTGTCCCCGAAGAACTGAGACATGTCCGTCTGCCGCAACCAGTTCGCGCCGTCCTCGCCGCCGCCTGCACCGTTGAGCATGTACAGCGTCGGCCGCGGTGCGGACGTGTCGGCGGGACGAAGCACCTGCAGCTGGATGACGCGATCCATCGACGGCGAGTAGACGAAGACGTCCCAGCGGCGATCGTCCTTCTTGTCGATACGGTCCACCGAGCTGGGCGGATCGGCGACGGCAACAGCCGTCGGCATCAGCAGAAACAGAGCCAGAACCCCGAGGACCGCGCGGCGCAACCAGATCACCGCTGACCACCTCGGGACAGCCGCCGCGCAACCACCGGGCCGTAGGTCTCGAGGGCACGCGCGGACATCATCTGCCAATGCGAGTGTGCGACGGACACATTCGTGATCTCACCGCGAACGTAGGGATGCCACGTGGCGACGCCCGCCCGATCTTCCAACCCGGCCGCGACGTAGAGGACGTCGCCGTCGTACACGCGTGGACGATGCCACACCGCCAACTCGTGGTTGTGCAGCGCTGCGGCGAGAAGCCTTTCGGCATCGGAAGTCTCGATGATTCCGGACCCGCCGAGCAATGCGGGCAGAGTGTCGAGCGCGACGACCTGATTCTCGACGCCGGGCAACGACAGTCCCACCGCGTCGAGCAGATCCGACGCCGGAATCTCGGCGTTCCAGACGTCCTCGGGTTGCACGGCGTGGCTGTCGAGCAGAGTCAGCGACGCCACGTCCTTGCCTGCGTCGCGGAGTTGCACGGCCATCTCGTGCGCGATCGTGCCGCCGAGCGACCAGCCCAGCAGGTGGTACGGCCCGTCGGGTGCGATCTTCTCGATCTCCTCGATGTAGCGGGCCGCCACACCGCCGAGTGAATCGGGTAGTTCGGCGGGACCGGGCGTCTGCAGGCCGTAGATCGGGCCGTCCGTGTACCGATCCAGTCCGGTGTAGCACCACGACAATCCGACGATCGGATGGATGCAGAACAGCGGCGCGGACGTTCCTTCCGTACGGATGGGGAACACGATGTCGTAGGACGATCCCGTCGACCCCCCCGAATCGAGCAGAGCTGCAATCGATTCGGGCGTCGGTTCGGTCAACAGCGCCTGCAGCGACAACTTTGTCCCAGTGTTCTCTCGAATGGCCGAGACGACGCGCATCGCCGTCAGCGACGTCCCGCCGAGGGCGAAGAAGTCGTCGTCGATGCCAACCTTGTTCATATCGAGTACCTCCGCGAATACACGTGTGACGATCTCTTGGGATTCTGTGGTGGGCGGTGTGTAGCTCCGCTCGACGTGATCCGGAGCGGGAAGCCGCGCCGCGTCCAACTTGCCTGTCGGTGTCCGTGGCACCGCGTCGAGAGCGACGACCGCCGACGGAATCATGTAGCCCGGCAGCATCTTTCGAAGATGGGTACGCGCGTCGTCGGGGCTGCCGAGCACGTAGGAGACGAGAATCGTCTCCCCCGACGGGCCGGGGCGGCCGATGGTGACGGCGAAATCGACGTCGGGATGCGTCGACAGCGCCGCGTCGATCTCCCCCAGTTCGATGCGGAAGCCGCGTATTTTCACCTGGGAGTCACCTCGGCCGCTGTAGCGCAGACGGCCGTCGGGGGTCCACCGCACGATGTCGCCGGTGCGATACATCCGGCCCGCCCCGAACGGGTTCGCGACGAAACGCGTCGACGTCAGACCTTCTCGCCCGTGGTAGCCGCGTGCTACCGCAGGGCCTGCGACGTACAGCTCGCCGGGGACGCCGACCGGCACCGGGTGCAAGCGCGAATCCAGTACGACCGCCTCGAAACCTGTTATGGGTGAGCCGATGTCGATCGGAACACCGACTTCGACTGCGCCGAGCGTCGAGATGTCGGTGGCCTCGGTCGGTCCGTATCCGTTGAGCATGAGCCGTCCCGGTGTCCAGCGCGCGACCAATTCGGGACTGCACGCTTCACCTCCGACGCAGACGACGCGCAGCGTCTCGAGGCCGTCCGGGTCGAGTGTCGACAGCGCGGACGGTGTCATCAGCGCATGGGTGACGCCCTCGGATCGGATCAGGTCGCCCAGTTCGTCACCACCCAGAATCTCCGGCGGAGACACGACGAGCATTGCCGACGCGGACAACGCCGACACCATCTCACCGACGGCCATGTCGAAGCTCGGGGACGCCGCGTGCAGGAACCGCGACTCGGCCGTCACGCGATGCAGATCACGCCGTGCCGCAGCGAGATTCGCCAGACCGCGATGGGGAACGACGACTCCCTTCGGCAGCCCGGTCGAGCCGGACGTGTAGATGACGTACGCGGCGGAATCGAGCCTTACGACCCCGGCGAGTTCGTCGGCGCCCAGCGGTTCGGCGGACGCTCCCTCCTGATCGGCGACGGTGCCCGCGTCATCGAGTTCGAGCCACGTGATCCCGTCGGGCAGAGACGATCTGTGTGCGGCGAGCGTGATCCCCATCGCCGCTCCGGAATCGGACACCATGTGCGCCACTCGGACTCGCGGATAGGTGGGATCGACGGGCAGATAGGCCGCTCCCGTCTTCGTCACCGCCCACACTGCCGCCACCGACTCCCACGAGCGCGGAAGACCGAGTGCGACGACGGTGTCCGGCCCGATTCCGTACCCGAGAAGCACCCGAGCCAGCCTGTTCGACGCCTCGTCCACCTCGCGGTAGGTGTGTCCGTGACCGTTCCACCGGACGGCGATGCCATTCGGGTTGGCCATGACGGCCGAGTCGATCAGCTGCGAGAGCGTCTGTGGTCGAACCGCATTCGCGCCGCGTACAGGCGTCGACGCCGCTCGCTCGGCCGCGGACAGCAACTCGATGTCTCCCACCGCCCGACTCGCATCCTGCACCGCCGCAGTCACGATCACTCGGAACATCGACGCGAACCGCCTCGCGGTGGCCGCGTCGAACAGGTCGGTGCTGTAGCGCAGCGATCCGTGGATGCCGTCGGCCACGTCGGTGAGGGTGAGTGCCAGATCGAATCGCGTGACGGATGACTCGTACGGAAACTCCGACACGGTCAGACCCGGCAACTCCAGCGTGGACGGCCGCTGCGGTTCGTACGCGAGCAACGCCTGGAACAACGGCGCGTGCGACGTCGACCTCGTGGGCGCGATCGCCTGAACGACCTGTTCGAACGGAATGTCACTGTGCGCCAACGCGTCCAGACTCGTCTCGCGTACCCGTCGCACCAAGTCCTCGAAGCTCTCGCCGGCGCGGTACTCGGTCCGGAGCACGAGCGTCCCGACGAACATGCCGACCACGTCGTCGAGTGTCCCGGCGCCGCGGCCCGACACGGTGGTACCGACGGCGATGTCCGTCGTTCCCGACAGCCGCGCAAGCAGGACCGCGTACGCGGCATTCATGACCATGAACACCGAGGCACCGCAGCGCAGTGCGAGCGATCGGACGGCCACCGCCTCGTCTCGTGAGAGGTCGAATCCGACCTCCGCACCGCGCTGCGACGCCACCGCCGGACGCGGCCTGTCGGTGGGGAGTTCGAGCAGGTCGGGCAGCCCGTCGAGCGTGCGACGCCAGTAGCCGAGCTGCTGTGACGCGACCGAGTCCGGATCGTCGGTGGATCCGAGTACCGTGCGCTGCCAGACCGCGAAATCGGCGTACTGCACGGGAAGCGGATCCCATCCGGGTGAAGTTCCCTGCAGCCGAGCCGAATACGCGGTGACGACGTCCCGAGCCAGTGGCGCCATCGACATGCCGTCGGCCGCGATGTGGTGCACGACGAGGACGAGCACATAGCGGTCGACGCCGGTCCGCAGCAGAGCGCCGCGGATCGGAACAGCGGCGGTGACGTCGAATCCGCGACCGAGAACATCGGTCACGGCGGCGAGTACGTTCTTCTCGTCCACCTCGGCGACGCGCAGATCCAGGCCGACCTCGGCCGCGTCCACGATCACCTGCTCGGGCTCGTCGGCGACCGGGTACAGCGTGCGCAGCGACTCGTGCCGCTCGAGAACGTCGTGTACGGCCAGGCGCAGCGCATCGGCGTCGAGCGCTCCGGTGAGTCGTACCGCGAACGCGATGTTGTACGCCGGGCTGTCCGGCGCAGCCTGATTGAGCAACCACATTCGAGTCTGGGCTGCCGACAACGGGATTCGGTCCGGACGATCGGCGGCGATCAACCGCGACAGCGACGACCGCTCCGCACCGTCGACCCGCGCCGCGAGCCCGGCGACGGTCGATGCTTCGAACAGAGCGCGTACCGCGAGTGCGGTCCCGGCTTCCTCGTTGATGCGGGCGATCACACGCGTCGCGACGAGTGACGTGCCGCCGAGGTCGAAGAAGTCGTCGTGGGCGCCGATGCGGTCCACCGCAAAGACCGTCCCGAACACGTCGGCGACCAGAATCTCGCTGTTCGTGCGCGGTGCGACGTAGTCGGCGCCTGCAAAGACAGGTTGCGGCAACGCCTTTCGATCGATCTTGCCCACCGCCGTCATCGGGACGCGGTCGATCGTGGTGATCGAGCGAGGAATCATGTGCGACGGCAGAGACTGTCGCGCGAAGTCCGTCAGCGCCGCGTCGTCCACGTCCCCACCGGCGGGGACGACGTAGCTGACGACGCTGTCCGCATGCACCGCCGACACCGAGTGGGCGACGCTCGGATGCCGCGCGAGTACCGCGTCGACCTCACCGAGTTCGATGCGGAAGCCGCGGACCTTCACCTGCGCGTCCGCCCGGCCCAGGTATTCGAGGCTGTCCCCGACGACGCGCACCCGATCGCCGGTGCGATACAGCCGCTCACCACCGGGCCCGGCGACGAACGACGCTGCCGTCAGTGCCGGGTTGCCGTGGTACCCGCGGGCGAGCGCGTCACCGGCCACGTACAGCTCGCCCACGACCCCGAGACCGACGGGATGCAGTCGCGCATCGAGGACGTAGGCGTCGATCCCGCGGGTCGGTCCGCCGATACGAACCGGTGTGTCGGCGTCGAGCGGGCCTTCCAGGGTGGCGACGATCGTGCACTCCGTCGGCCCGTAGGCGTTGAACAGCGAGACGCGGTCGGCCCAGGTCCGTACCAGCTCGGGACTGCACACGTCGCCGCCGACGACGAGTACTCGTAGCTCGGGGAGGGCATCCGGATCGACCGTGGCGGCGGCCGCCGGCGTCAGGAACGCATGCGTGACGCCGTGCATAGCAGCCGTGAGCTCGGCGCCACCGTAGACGTCGGGGTCGACGATCGTCATCGTGCCCCCTGCGCCGACGGTCATCAGGAGTTCCAGAATCGAGGCATCGAAGCTCGGGGACGCGAAATGGAGTGTGCGACTGCGGGGATCGAGTCCGAAGCGTTCGACGAACTCGGCCGTCAGATGTGCCAGGCCCGCGTGTGTGACGGCAACACCTTTCGGCAGGCCCGTCGAACCGGATGTGTAGATGACGTACGCGCGATGCGCGGGCCTCAGCGGCAGCAGGCGGTCTCTATCCGTTATCGGTGCCGTGGAACCGTCGGGGAGATCGCCCGGGTCGATCCAGTCGATGCCCCCGAGCCGGATCGTGTCGGAGATACCCAGCACCGCTTTGGAATCGGTGAGCATGTGTTCGATCCGGTCCGCCGGATAGCGCGGGTCGACGGGCACGAACGCGGCACCGGTCTTCGCGACGGCCCACACCATGGCGATCGACTGGACGCTCCGAGAGAGCGCGACGACGACCGACGTCTCCGGTCCTGCGCCGCGGGCGATCAGTTGTCGAGCCACGGAGTTCGAGACTGCGTCGAGTTCGATGTAGCTGCAGACTCTTTCACCGTGAAGCAGAGCTACATCTCCGGCTTTCAGCGCTCCAGCCATGATGTCCGGCAGGGTTCGTCGCGCGGCACCCGGCCGGCCGCGCAGCACCGACGGGCGGCTCGCCGGAATGTCCCCGACCACCGTCGCCGGATCTGCGAGCACCGCCGTCAGAATGCGCACGAACTGCTCGGCGAATCTTTCGACGGTACTGCGGTCGAAGAGATCGGTTGCGTACGTGAGAGTTCCGTCGTACGTAGTGGAATCGATACCGAACTGCAGATCGAACTTCGCGATCGGTGCGACGCCGGTCAACGGGGTGACGGTCAGATCCGGCAGTTCGACGGCCGGGGCTGGCTCGTCGAGCGACAGCATCACCTGGAAGAGCGGATGGTGCGCGGTGGAACGTGCGGGAGCGAGGAGTTCGACGAGGCGGTCGAACGGCACGTCGGCATGCGCGTAGGCGGTGAGGTCACGGTCCCGGACCTGCTGGAGAACATCGGTGAAGCTCGACGCCGAGTCCACGAAGGCCCGTAGTGCCAACGTGCCGACGAACATTCCGACCAGATCGTCGAGCGCCTGCTCACCGCGGCCCGCGACCGGGGTACCGATCGTGATGTCCCGCTCCCCCGACAACTGTGCGAGCAGAACCGCGAGCGCCGCGTGCAGCACCATGAACGGGGTCGTTCCGGTGCGCGCGGCGAGGTCGGCGACGGATGTGCGGACGTCGTCGGGGATTGCGAACGACACCGAGTCTCCGCGATAGGAGAAGGTCTGCGGCGCAGAACGATCCGTCGGCAGAGCAAGCCGGTGCGGAACACCGTCGAGTTCTCGCGTCCAGAAATCGATCTGACGTGACGCCACCGACTCCGGATCGTCCTCCGCGCCGAGCTTGTCCAGCATCCACAGCGCATAGTCGGCGTACTCCACGGGCAGGGCGTTCCACGACGGAGCGACACCGTGCGCGCGAGAGGTGTACGCCAGCATCACGTCTCGCGCAAGCGGCCGCATCGACCAGCCGTCGGCCGCTATGTGATGCGTGACGACGAGCAGGACATGCTCGGTCGCGGACAGACGGAACACCTTGGCGCGCAACGGCGGCCGATCCGTGACGTCGAACCCGCGGCCCGCGGCGGTCAGCAGCGCGGCGGTGAGGCGATCCGCGGTGGTGTCGACGACCGGAACATCGAGTGCGACATCGTCGAGTATCACCTGACGTGGGCCCGTCGGCGAATCCGGATAGAAGGTGCGCAGGGGATGGTGTCGCGCGACGACGTCCACGACGGCCTGGGTGAGTGCGCCGACATCAACGACGCCGTCGAGCCGGACCGCGCCTGCGATGTTGTAGGCGGGCGACGACGGATCGAACCGGTTCAGCAGCCACATGCGATGCTGGTTCGGCGCGAGCGGAATGGTCGACGGTCTCGGTCCGGCAACGAGAGTGGTTATCGCCGAACCGACCTCGACTCTGGAGGCCAGACCACGCACCGTCGGATCGTCGAACAGATCACGCACGCTCAGGGAGCCGCCGAGGTCGGAGTTGATGCGTGCGATCACCTGCGTCGCGGTCAGCGAGTTCCCCCCGAGTTCGAACCAGCTCGTCGTGGCACCGACGTCGACTGCCTCGAGCACATCGGAGAAGATATGCGCCACGGCGACTTCCACGTCACCGGCGGGTGGCTCGAAAACAACAGGTGACGCCAACGGTTCCGGTAGTGCCGAGCGGTCCAGCTTGCCGTTGCGCCCGAGGGGCATGCGGTCGACGTCGACGAACACCGTCGGCACCATGTACGCGGGCAGTTCCGACTCGACGTGCGCGCGGATCGTGTCGACGTCGGCAGTTCCACAGACGTACGCGACGAGGCGTTCCTTCGTTCCTTCGCCGTACACCGTCGCAACGGTCGACGCGACGCCGGGCGTCCTCAGGATCGATGCTTCGATCTCGCCGAGCTCGAGACGCTGCCCGCGCAGCTTCACCTGGAAGTCGTTGCGACCCAGATACTCCAGCGTCCCACTCGCCGTCCATCGCACCAGATCCCCGGTGCGGTACATGCGGCTGCCGACCGCGAACGGGTCCGCGACGAAACGATCCGACGTCAGCGCGCTGCGTGTCACGTATCCCCGAGCGAGCTGCACACCCGACAGATAGAGCTCGCCGACGGCGCCGATCGGAGCCGTGCGCAGCGCCGAATCGAGTACGCGCACGCCGGTGTTCCACACCGGCACGCCGATCGGAACGGCGCCTTCGCCGTCGGCGTCGGTGCGGTGGTAGGTGACGTCGACGGCGGCCTCGGTGGGCCCGTACAGGTTGTGCAGCTCGGTGGTGAGCGCTGCATGGGTGCGCTGGACCGTCGAGCGGGGTAGGGCTTCGCCGCTCGCGAAGATCTGCCGCAGCGAGCCGCACGCGTCGAGATCTCCGTGCGCGAGGAACAGATCGAGCATCGACGGCACGAAATGCATCGTCGTGACGGCCTGCTCGTGGATCAAGCTGGAGAGGTACTTGGGGTCGCGATGGCCACCGGGTTCGGCGATGACGGTCCGCGCCCCGATCATGTGCGGCCAGAACAGCTCCCACACGGACACGTCGAACGTCGTCGGGGTCTTGTGCAGAACGACGTCGGATGCGTCCATCGGGTAGGTGTCCTGCATCCACACCAGTCGGTTCACGATGGATCGATGCGATACCGCGACGCCTTTCGGCCCTCCGGTCGAGCCCGACGTGAAGATGACGTACGCGGTGTTGTCGGCGCGCAGCGGTGTCGGGCGCTCGCGGTCGAGAATCGGACCGGTGTCGAACGACGACAGGTCGAGCGCCCTCGGATCGATGACCGGCACGGCACTCTCGATCTGCGTCCCCAGGACGAGCGTCGGCGCCGCGGTGGCAATCATGTGCGCGAGCCGAGCCGCAGGCAGTGCCGGGTCGAGCGGGAGATAGGCGCCTCCCGCATGCACGATCGCGTGGATAGCGACGAGCTGATCGATCGATCGCGGCAGCGACACGGCGACGACGCTTTCCGGCCCGATCCCGCGTGAGATCAGGTAGCGCGCCATGCACCGCACGCGGGCGGCGAAGTTGCCGTACGTCAGCGACCGGCCGTCGGACACCACGCACGTGCTGTCCGCGTGCGTCGACGCCGGTTCGCGCAGTAGATCGAGCAGTGTCGTCGGCGCCACCTCACGCCTGGTGTCGATCCACCGACCGGTGACGGCGAGTCGTTCCTCCTCGCCGAGCACGTCGATGTCGACGACGCGCCCCTCGGGTGCGTCGATCATCGCGGCCATGACGCGCTCGAGTCGCTGCGCGATCGTCGTGACCTCACCGTGGGAGAACGCGTCGGGCGCGAACCGCAGCGTCATGGCCGGTGTCGGTTCCAGCACCGTGACGAGGGTCAGCGGGTAGTGCGTCGAGTCGGCGACGTCGATGCCGAGCACACGCATGCCGCCGATGTCGGTGGCGTTGCCGAGCGCATTGTGGTCGACGGGGTACGACTCGAACACCGTCAGCGTGTCGAACATCGCGCCCGGTCCCGCGGCTGCCTGGATCTCGGCCAGCCCGACGTGGTGGACATCGAGCAGGTCTGCCTGCTCCTGCTGGATGCGGGTCAGCAGTGCCCGCACGGTGTCCGCGACCTCGGTGCGCACCCGGACCGGCAACGTGTTGATGAACAGCCCGAGAGTGTCCGTCGCGCCGGCCAGTTCGGCGGGACGGCCGGAGACCGTCGCGCCGAAGACGACGTCGCGTCGAGAGAGCACCGCGGACAGCACGATCGACCAGGCCACCTGCACGACGGTGTTGACCGTGACGCCCAGGCTGCGTGCCAGGTCGTCGAGTGCGCGGCCGTCGAGTCGCACCGGAACGTCCTGAGGCAGAACGGTCGTGCCCGTGAACCGGTCGGCCACCAGGGTCGGCTCGGTCGAGCCCGACAGCACGTCCGTCCACCGCGTGAGCGCAGCGGCACCGTCGCGTCGCGACAGCCAGGCCAGGTAGTCGCGGTAGGACGGAGCGGGCGTCGGGATCGGACCGTCGGCCGCGTACAGCACCAGCAGGTCCCGGACGAAGATCGGCATCGACCAACCGTCGAACAGGATGTGGTGATTGGTGACGACGAGGTGCGTTCGCTCCCCGCTGCGCACGACGGCGAATCGGACGAGCGGGCCCGTGGCCAGGTCGAACGGCTGCGAACGTATCCGGGCGACGGCGTCACCGAGGTCGTCGGCTTCGATCTCGGACCACGGCACGTCGTGGTGGTGATGCACGATCTGCACGGGACGTCCGTGAGCGTCGGAGTCGAACGACACGCGCAGCGCGTCGTGACGGTCCAGCAGGCGGCCGGCAGCGCGGCGCAGCCGTGCGGTGTCGACGTCACCTCCGAGTGCGAAGACGATCTGCGCGGTGTACGGATCCACCCCGCCGCGCGTCAGATCGGCGTGGAACAGCAGTCCGCGCTGCAGCGGCGACAGTGGCCATGCATCGTCGAGCGTACCGAAACGACTCTCCCACAGCTCGATTCGCTTTTGATCGACCGAGATCAACGACATGTCCGACGGCGTGAGCCCGCCCGCGTCCGGAGCGGACGCGCGGTCGACCATCCGGGCGATCGCGCGGTGCCACAGTTCACCGAGCGCGTCGGCATCGACGAGGTCTACGGCATATCCGATGCGCGCCTGCAGAACTCCGTCGACGACGGCGAGGTCGATCTCGACGGCGAACTCCTGGGCCAGGTCGCGTCCGCTGTCGGACCCCACGGTTCTCGCGAGATCCGGAATCCAACCCTGGCCGGCCAGAGCGTCGGGAATGCGGGTGGAGATGCGTCCCAGGTAGTTGACGGAAATCTGCGGTCGCGGCAGGTCGTCGAATGCGCCGGACGCCGCGAGCACTCCGTATGCGGCGCCGCGGCTCGGTACCGAGCGAATCTGTTCCTTGATGGACTTCGCGACGACATCGACGTCGGCGTTCGGTACGTCGAGACGCACCGGATAGGTCGTGGTGAACCAGCCGACCG
The DNA here is from genome assembly GCF_019835205.1 of Rhodococcus sp. BP-261. Taxonomy (NCBI): domain Bacteria; kingdom Bacillati; phylum Actinomycetota; class Actinomycetes; order Mycobacteriales; family Nocardiaceae; genus Rhodococcus; species Rhodococcus sp. BP-261. The sequence goes on from NZ_JABUCO010000007.1 coordinate 217,803, forward strand.
TCCGGGTGAGATCCGACCCCGGTATCGAGTCCTCGTCCCGTCCATGGCTTTCGAGCCGCAGAAGCAACGACGGGGACGACTGCCAGCGCGAGAGCGCCATCGCCAGCGTCGTCAGCAGCACGTCGTCGGCGCTCATCCGGTAGGTGGTGGCGACGTTGCCGAGAAGCTTCTCGGTGAGGTCGGCTTCGACGGTCAGTTCGCTGTGAGCGAGGGAAATCCGTGTGTTCACCGAGTCGAACGGACCGGACGGACCATCGAGAACGGCTCTCCACGAATCGGTTTCGGCGACGAATTCGAGATCCTGCACCGCGTGCGACCACCGTCGCATCGAGGTCTCGACGGGCGGCAGCACGATCGACCCGGGACGCTGCGACCATGCGGTCGCGAGATCGGGAACCAGGATGCGCCAGGAGACACCGTCGACGACGAAGTGGTGGGCGACGAGCACGATGCGATCCGCGTCCGTCAGGCGTACCACCTGCAGCACGACTCCGTCGCGCGGACGCAACCGCTCGCCTGCGCGTCGAACGACTGCGTCGAGGTCACCCGTATCGGTCGAAACCAGTTTCGCCGCAACGGTAGTGCCTACCGGGTCGACGACGAGTTCGTCACCGACGAGGCGAGCGCGCAGCATGTCGTGATGGTCGACGACGGCGGCGACTGTGCGCACGAGATCGTCGTCGGTCAGGTCCGGTGGCGATGTCAGCACGAGCGCCTGGAAGAAGTAGTCGATGTCGGACGGCCGCGACGTGCGCGCCAGCACGCTGCGGGCGATCGGGAGCAGCGGCATCGACCCGACGCCACCACCGGGTAGTTCGTCGAGTCGCACGCGGTCGGCCACGGACGTCGCGACGCGTGCGAGGCCGGCAACCGTGCGCTGCTCGAACACGTCGCGAGGGGTGAATGCGATTCCCGACGCCTTGGCCCGCGAAACCAGTTGGATCGCGACGATGCTGTCGCCGCCGAGGGTGAAGAACGAGTCGTCGATGCCGACGGCGTCACGCCCGAGTACCTCGGCCATCGCGTCGGCGATGATCTGTTCGGTCTCGTCGGTCGGGGCACGGTGGGGCGTGGCCTCGTCGTGGTCCCGGGGGTCGGGCAGTGCGGACCGGTCGACCTTGCCGGACGGTGTGAGAGGCACCGACGTCAACTCGACGATGTGGACCGGAACCATCTGCGACGGCAGGAAATCCGATGCGAGCGCATGCAGCGATGCGGCATCGAACTCGTGGTCCGGCTTGATCTTGACGTACGACACGAGCTGTGACCGGTCACCCCGCTCGAGAACAGCGGACACGACGAAGTCCGTGGACTGATGCCACGACAGCACGGCATCGACCTCGCCGAGTTCGATTCGGAGACCGTGCAATTGAACCTGGAAGTCACTGCGTCCGACGAACTCGAGCTCGGCGTCGGCGGGATCGTGCCCGCGCCAGCGCACGATGTCACCGGTCCGGTACAGCCGAGTGCCGCTGCCGTGCGGGTCGGCGACGAAACGGTCGGCGGTGACGCCCGCGCGATGCAGATAGCCGCGGGCGAGACCAGGCCCGCCGACGTACAGTTCGCCGGCGATGCCGAGCGGAACCGGTCGCAGCCACCGATCGAGAACGAGCGCGGATGCGCCCTGCAGCGGGGTGCCGATGGTGACGGCCCGCGGATCGGTCAGCGGCGGCGTCATCGTGATGACGATGGTCGATTCGGTGGGGCCGTAGCTGTTGTGCAGAACGGCGCGGCCGCGAAGCCGCTCCACGAGGTCGGGCGGGCAGGAATCTCCGCCCACGACAACGTGTTCCAACGATTCGACGGCACCGACGTCCACCGTCGACAACAATGCGGGGGCCGTGATGACGTGCGTGACGCGCTGCTCGTTCAGCAGGTCGGTCAGGTCTGCGCCGCCGTGGACGTCGGGCGGTGCGATGACCATCGTCGCGCCCGCACCGAACGCGGCGATCATCTCGAACAGGGACGCGTCGAAACTCGACGACGAGAACCGCAGCACACGCGCCGACGGGGTGAGTTCGAGTTCGGGCCGCTCCCGCGCCGTGAACGTCGTCAGTGCGGCGTGCGTGACCGCGACTCCCTTGGGTGTCCCCGTCGAACCGGACGTGTAGATGACGTACGCCGTGTTGTCCGGACGCAGCGGGCTGCGGCGGTCGTCGGACGTGATCGGCGCATCCGACCTGTCGGCGATCTCGGACTGGAACGACGGGTCGTCGAGGGAAAGCCAGTGCACCCGGTCCGGCAGGGTATCTGCGACGGCGAGCGTACTGAGTCCGACGAGCGCGCCCGAGTCGGTGACCATGTGTGCGATGCGTTCGGGCGGGTACGACGGGTCGACGGGCACGAACGCGGCGCCGGTCGCGGCGACGGCCCAGAACGCCGTCACCGAGTCGATGCCGCGCGGAAACGCGACGGCGACGACGGTCTCCAGTCCCGCGCCGCGGGCGATGAGAGCTCGCGCGATCGCGTTGCTGCGGCGTGCCAGCTCGCGGTACGTGACGTGCCGTTCGCCCTCGATCAGTGCCGTGCCGTCGGGGTGGGTGGTCGGACCGCAGGCGAGAATGTCCGGGAGCAGTGCAGGCGTCGCGACGCCTGGGCCGCGCGCCGGAACGAGCAGGCGGGCCTCGTCGTCGTGCAGAATCTCGAGGTCGTGCACCGCCGCGGCCGGATCCGCGTCGAGGAAACGACCCAGCATTCCCAGGAAGCGCCGGTAGAGGCCGTCGAACATGTCCTGCGTGTAGATGTTCGGGTTGGCCTCGAAGTCGATGCGCGAGCTGCCCGACGGGCCTGCCGGGTAGATGTTCACCGACAAGTCCTCGACGGGTCCGGTGGACAGAATGTTGAATTCACCGATTCGAGAGCCGAATCGGACGTCGCGGTCGTAGGCCATGATGTTGATCGCCGGGCCGAAGAAGCCGCGCTGGTCCTGCGACGAATTTCCCGCTCGCCGAATGTCTTCCGCCCGGTATCGCTGATGCCGCAGTGCTCCCGTGAGTTCGAGCTGCACGGCCGAGACGAGACCGGCAACGGTCGTCGACGCGTCGATGCGGGCCCGAATGGGCAGCACGTTCGAGACCATGCCGCCGGACCGTCGAAGAAGCGCCGTCGTCCGGCCTGCGACAGGCAGACTCAGTACGACGTCGTCCGAGGCCGTCATCCGCGACAGAAACGCGGCCACTGCGGCGACGGCGATCGGTGCGAAGGCGGAATCCAACCGGTCGATGGCACCGGCGAGGGCCTGTTCCATCGCGGCGGGCAGCGGTGCGCCGCAGATCCGCGACCGAGCGGCAGGCGGGGCAACGACACCGGTGATGCTCGGCGGCGACGGCAGGTCGTGCGTCTTGGCCTGCCAGTAGCGTGCGTCCTTGTCGAAGCGCGACGACGCCCGATACTCGTCCTCGGCTCGGTAGACGTCGCGCAGACTGCCCGCCTTCGACGGAATCGGTTCCTCGCCCGCCGAGACGGCCGAATAGATCTCGGCCGTACGGTTCATCAGCTGAACGGCCCCGTACCCGTCGAGCGCGAGGTGGTGGACGTGCGAGTACCAGAAGGTGCGGTCGGGAGCGACTCGAAGGATCGCGGCGTGAACGAGAGGCCCGCGTGTCGGATCGATCGGACGGGAGTAGGTCCGACGCATCCAATCGTGTGCGGCCCGAACTGGGTCGGACTCGCCACCGAAGTCGAGCTGCTCCGCGGCGTCGTCGGCGGCCTCGAGATATTGGTGCGGCTCACCATCGATCTCGACCAGTCGTAGTGATCCCGCACCGAGTTCACGCACGGCGCGACGTACGGCGTACCGCATCGCCTGCTCGTCGACCTCGCCGCGGATGTCGATGAAGTTCGCGATCGTGATCGGTACGTCCGGCATGAGGTGCTGGGCGAACCAGAGGCCACGTTGTGCCGCCGTGAGCGGAAAAGGCTCGGACGTTCCGTCGGCGCGACGATCGACGCTGAATTCACGCAGTTCCAGCGATTCCACAGATTCCACGAGTCGCTCTCTCGAGTTCGGGAGCCCTGCCGATGACGGAGTTCGTCGGGATGAAAGGCAGAACCGCGCTGCCCCGTAACGCCGTCTGCACTCGTGCCTGGAAAGTCCCTGGTCACCGGATTGTGTGCACACGAGGTTTACACAATCGTTACCACCGGTCAACCGCGTTACAGGGTGCGCCGAGAGCCTGAAGAGAAGTCACAGAACTGCTGTGACGATTGGAGGAGAACTAACAACGAGGAAGGCGCGCACAGCCGGAACGAACCGGCTAGTACGCGCCCTCCTCGGTCAGCGTCGTGCTGGCAGTCAGGCCTTCCAGACCGCCACCATCGCGGGGCGCGGCTGCGAGCTGCCGCCGTCGGGCCAGTGCGAGATGGGGTTGTCCGCCGACGCCTCGTCGAACTCGCCCGGGTGTTGCACCGCGACGACGACGCGCTCGTCCTGGATGATCGGGCCGCACGTCTCGGCGCCTGCGGGCACGGTCAGGAACTGGCGGGTCTCGCCGCGACGCTCACCGTCGAGCACGACGGCGAACAGGCCGTCGTTGGACTCGAGGGCGTTGCCGTCGGTGGAGATCCACAAGTTCCCCTTGCTGTCGAACGCGAGGTTGTCCGGGCAGGAGATCGGGCTGACCTGGCTCTTGTCGAAGCCGCCGAAATAGGTGTCGGCCTCGTTCGGGTCGCCGGCGACGATGAGCAGGTTCCACACGAAGGATGTGCCCGCGTGGTCGTCCTCGATCTCGAGGACCTGACCGTTCTTGTTCTTGTTGCGCGGGTTGGCCTCGTCGGCTGCTGCCTTGCCCTCGGTGCCGCGGTTGGTGTTGTTGGTCAGCGCGACGTACACCTTGCCGGTGACCGGGTTCGGCTCGAAGTCCTCGGGACGGTCCATCTTCGTCGCGCCGACCTTGTCGCCTGCCTGACGCGTGAACACGGCGACCTCTTCGGCGGACATGCCGTCGACGAGGGACTCTCCGCGTCCGTCCTCGTTCGTGCGCAGGATCGGAATCCACTCACCCTTGCCCGCGAACTTACCGGACTCGGGAAGCGTTCCGCTGCCGTCGATCCGGTCGGGAGCATCGCCGGTGAGGACGGCGACGTACAGGGTGCCCGCGTCGAGAATGCGCATGTTCTCGCGCATCGCGGCCTGTCCGTTGCCGGGCATGATCTTTCGGCTCGAGACGAACTTGTACATGTAGTCGAAGCGCTCGTCGTCACCGCTGTAGGCGACGACCGTGCCGTCGTCGGTGACGTAGATCGTCGCGGCCTCGTGCTTGAAGCGTCCGAGGGCGGTGTGCTTGATGGGCGTCGAGTTCGGATCCCACGGATCGACCTCGACGACGTAGCCGAATCGGTTGACCTCATTGGGTTCCTGCGCGATGTCGAAGCGCTTGTCGAAACGCTCCCACTTGCGGTCGCTGCCGGCTCCTTCGATGCCGTAGCGCGCAAGTCGTTCTGCCGCAGCGGAATCCGTGACCGTCTCGGCGTTGCCGAAGTACTGGTTGAAGTTCTCCTCGCCGGACAGGACCGTGCCCCACGGCGTCAGGCCGCCGGAGCAGTTGTTGAACGTGCCGAGCACGCGGGTGCCCGTCGGGTCGACCGATGTCTTCAGCAGGTCGCTGCCCGCAGCGGGGCCGGTGACGAGGAACTCGGTCGTACCGGTGATACGACGGTTGTACTGGCCGAACGCGGGAGTCAGCTTGCCCGAACCGGATTCGCCGTTGACCTGCACGACCGACAGGCCGTGAGCGGCGAGGCCGATCTCGAACTGCTCGCGGGTCGGGTTCTCCTCGTCGTATCCCTTGAACAGGAACGGCTCGGTCGTGTACTCGTGGTTGACGACCAGGAGGTACGCGTTCGGGGTGCCCTCGATCGGCAGCAGGCCCGCGAAGTCGTTGTTGAAGCCGAATTGCAGGGCCTGAGCCGCAGCGGTCTGGTTGTCGAAGTCGAACGCCGGTGCACCCTCGACGACCGGGTCACCCCAGCGAAGGAACACCTGCTGCTCGTAGCCCTCGGGTACGACGACGGCGTCCTCGGTGTTGGGCGCGACCGCGGTGAAGTCGACGCCGTCGACCTCGGGAGCGGTGGTGCTGCCCGACGCTGCGGTGGTCGTCGACGAGTCGTCGCTGCTGCACGCTGCGAGCACGCCGCCCGCACCGACTGCGACGACTGCCATCGCACCGCCGCGCAGTATGCCGCGCCTGGTCATGGCCGTCTTGACGATGTCACCGAAGTACTGCCCCTTCGAGGTGTTCGGGACCTCGTGGAAGCAGGCGTCGCCGCACTTGTACTTGCAGGTCATGTTGGAGCGTGCGGAGCTTCCGTCGTGCACCGCGAACAGGGGTAGTGGCTTCATGACTCGGCACAGTGTCAGTCAAAAGCAAAGGTAAAGGAACGTCTCGGTTACGCCGGGACCAACGGGAGGCGGCGGCCCCCATGTGCATAGAAATACATAGCCCGCTATGTATTTCTATGCACATGCGCCGAAGGCGCCTACAAGACCTGCGACAGAAACTGCTTCAAGCGATCGGTGTGCGGATCGTCGAAAAGCTGCTCGGGCGTACCGGTTTCGACGGCCATGCCGTGATCCATGAACAGCACCTTGTTCGACACGGAACGGGCGAAACCCATCTCGTGCGTGACGACGACCATCGTCATACCACCGGATGCGAGGTCGGCCATCAACGCGAGAACGCCTTTGACGAGCTCGGGGTCCAACGCCGACGTGGCCTCGTCGAAGAACATGACCTGCGGCTTCATCGCGAGGGCGCGGGCGATCGCGACGCGCTGCTGCTGACCACCGGACAGGTTGCCGGGCCGCGAATCGGCCTTGTTGCTCAGCCCGACGAGCTCGAGCTGTTCGAGCGCGGCCGCGCGAGCCTCCTCCTTGGACATCCCCTTGAGCTTGCGCAGACCGAGCGTGATGTTGTCCGCAACGGTCTTGTGCGGGAACAGGTTGAAGTGCTGGAAGACCATGCCGATGCGCTGACGTAGCTCGTCGGGATTGTCCCTGAGGACCGACTTTCCACCGAGCAGGATGTCGCCCTGATCGGGTTCGTGCAGCCGGTTCAACGCGCGCAGCAGCGTCGACTTGCCGGACCCCGACGGCCCGATGACCGTCGTCGTCCTGCCTGCGTCGACGTGTACGTTGACCCCGCGCAGCACCTTGTTGGTACCGAACGCGAGGTGAATGTCGGTGCCGGTCAACGACACTGATGTCATGTCTACCTCTCCACCACGAGCGAGACCTCGACCGGATCGAGGGTTCCCGAAGTGTCGGCCTTGCCCGAGCGCAGCCGCTTGTCGATGTAGTTGACGAGGTGCGTCAGCGGAATCGTCAGGATCAGATAGAACACGCCCGCCGCCAACAGAGGCGACAGGTTGCCGGTCTGTGCAGCGGTGTCCTGGCCCACTCGGAACAACTCGCGTTGCGACGCGAGCAGCCCGAGGAAGTAGATCAGCGAGCTGTCCTTGATCAGCGAGATGAACTGATTGACGATCGCCGGGAGGACGCGTCGGATGCCCTGCGGGACGACGACGAGTGCCATCGATCGCCGGTAGCTGAACCCGAGCGCTCGTGACGCTTCGAGCTGTCCGGAATCGACGCTCTGGATACCGGATCGGAAGATCTCACCGAAGTACGCCGCCGCCATCAGCGACAGCGCAGCGATTCCGAGCGGGAACGGACTTCGGCTGCCGGTGAACTGCGTGAGCGTCGGCCCGAAACCGAGCCCGATCAACAGAATGACGACGGCCGCCGGGAGGCCACGGAACACGTCCGTGTACACCCGCGCAGGCCATCTCAGCCAGCGGGAGCGGGAGATGCCCGCCACCGCAAGCCCGAGTCCGATCACCGTACCGATCACCCCGGAGGACGCAGCCAAGATCAGGGTGTTCGGCAATCCGACGGTGATCAGCTTGGGAACGGTCTCCCAGATGAGTTCCCAATCGAAGAACGTGTCGTACAGATTCGACAGTGTGCTCATGAAATCGGTGAATCAGTTGGCAGGAGGCGTGGAAGCCTTGCTGCCCGGCTTCCAGTCGGACGGAACCTCACGGTCCGGGTACCACTGCTTCTCCAGCGTGGCCCAGGTGCCGTCGGCGACGACCGCGTCGAGTCCGGAGTTCAGCGCGTCGATCAACGGCTGGTTGTCCTTCGCGACGGCGAATGCCGTGAAGTTCGTGGTGTTGATCGTCTTCTCGAGGATGGCGACGCCGTCCTCTGCCTTGACCTGACCCGATGCCTGCTGCGACGGGGCGACCCACGCATCGATCTGTCCGGACTTCACGTTGGCGTACGCGGTGTTGTAGTCCGGGAACCGAACCGGCTCGATGCCGAGCGTGTTGGTGACGTAGTCGTCCTGCACGGTGCCCTGCACGACGCCGATGCGCTGCTGGTCGTCGAGCTCGGCGATCTTCTTGATGGCGTAGTCGTTCTTCGCGACCAGTGCCATCTCACCGAAGTCGTACCCGTTGGTGAAGCCGACGGTCTGACGGCGAGCATCCGTCGTCGAGATGGACGAGGAGCCGGCGTCGTACACCTTGTTGTTGACGGCGGCGAGCAGCGCCGAGAACTCGGTGGCCGAGAACTCGACCGTCAGGTTCAGCTTTGCGGCGACGGCCTTCAGCAGCTCGTTGTCGAAGCCGGTGAAGTTGCCCGCCGCGTCGATGAAGATGTTCGGCGGCGCGTCGGACAGCGTTCCGACGTACAGCTTGCCCGGCTCGATCAGACCGAGGTTCGCGGTGTCGATCTGATCGAGCGGGGTGACGTCGTCCGTCGTGTATTTGTCGAGAGATGCCTGGTCGGAGCCCGCAAGCGCGTTCTCACCCGTCCCGCCGGAGCTGTTGTCGCTCGAACAGGCGACGGCCCCGAGTGTGAGTGCAAGCGTCGCAGCAATGGCTGCGATGGCACGGCCTCGTAAACGTCGACTGGTCACGGCGGAACTCCTCGATATGTGGATGAAAGACTCCTGAGGCTAGCGCGGCTGCGCTGACGTCCAGAAATCGGAGTGCGGTTGGAACCAACCAGCACCGACCGAATCGTATTCCGCCGCGATCGGTCCGTGTCTTCTAGCGGTGCGCGTCACGCCACGCGATGGCGTCCTTCACTTCGGTCAGGTCGTACTCGGGACCGCCCGTTCCGACGGTGAACAGCGTGGCACCGGCGTCGACGAAATCCTGCGCCTTGTCGGCCCCCGGCCAGGACACCGACCGAGCGATGGACGTGACGTCGCGGCCGACGGTCTGCCCGTGCCCCGCGAGGATGCCGGACTTGCGCTTCAGCTCATCCAGATCGGCGAAGCTGTGCCAGATGTTCGCGTACTCGGCGACCAGCTTCAGCGTCTTCTTCTCGCCGCCACCACCGATGAGAAGGGGGATCTGCCGCGTCGGTGCCGGGTTGCCGACCTTCAGGCGGTTCACGATGCGGGGCAGGTATTCGGCCAGGAGTTTCAGGCGCGAGCCCGGGGTGCCGAAGTCGTAGCCGAAGTTGTCGTAGTCCTTCTGATTCCATCCGGCGCCGATTCCGAGGATCAGCCGGCCGCCGCTCATGTGGTCGACGGTGCGGGCCATGTCGGCGAGCAGGTCGGGGTTGCGATAGCCACCGCCGGTGACGAGGGCGCCGATCTCGACGTTCGACGTCTGCTCGGCCCACGCACCGAGCATCGTCCAGCACTCGAAGTGGGCGCCGTCGAGGTCGCCGTACAGGGGATAGAAGTGATCCCAGTTGAACACGATGTCGACGCCCGCGTCCTCGGAGCGCAGAACCGCGTCGCGGATGAGGCCGTAGTCGGGAGCATGCTGGGGCTGAAGCTGAACACCGATCTTCACAGTCATTCCGCCATTGTGCGCCTGCACGGGCGGCGCAGCCGCCCTAACGAATTTCCACACCCGCCTCGAGCATCGTCGCCCGTAGCAGAAAGCCTGCCTCCTGCCCGATGATCTCCTCGACGAGCGTCACGAAACGCTCGACGAATTCACCTCCGTGCGAGGGCAATTCGCTGTCGGGCGGTTCGAAGTGGTGGGCCAGTTCGTGCAACACGACCAGCTCCCGAAGTGCCCACGCCTCGTTCCGGCGATGCAGGGGAACCGCGATGGTCTGCGTGTCCCGCTCGTAGTGCGACGCGCCCGCTCCCGACCGTTCTCGCACATGTACGACGCCTCCCGCATCCGGCCAGCGCTCGCGGACCCAGTTCAGCTGCAGGACCGCGTCGACGTAGGCCTGCACCGACTCGATCGACGCGAACTTCCGCTCGATCGGCAGCGTGATGGTCGACCCGTGAATCTGCACGGTGCGCAGGTTGCGCTCGTCGGCGCGGTCGAACATCAGACGCACCATGGTCTCCGCGTCGTACACCTTGGAGCGCTGCGCATCCTTCGTCTTCACCGGCGCGAGCTTAATGTCCTAGGTGTGTGCCGCGTTGTACTCCAGCGCGACGCCGACCCAGAACCGCACGCCGTCGCCCTCCAACGCGTCGGCCGAGACGACGATCCAACTGTCTCCCATGTCGCGGCCGCCCATCACGGCCCGCCTTACGCCTGGCCGTGCCGTCAGTTCGTCGTTGCAGGCAGGATCGATCTTCACGAGCATCTCGCCATCTGCATGCGCGCCGACGGCGATCTTGCCGCGGACCATGAATTCGAGGCCGCCGAACATCTTCTTCTCCACCACCGGTGGTTCCCCCGCCAGCGCGTCACGAATACGATCTGCCAACTCCGCGTCGTAAGCCATGGAAGAGAGTGTGCGCCTGTTCGCCCGTCGGCGCTGGAAACTCGTAGCGCTTCGTGTGATCGCCCGACTGCACGACGACGGCCGCGAGCGTCGGCCTACCGGCGGGCAGTATGCGCACCGTGATGGAACCCGATGTGGCGCAGCGTAAATGGTCGACGACGGCACCGCGGATCTCGTCGGCGACGTCGGGTTCGTACGGTCCGAGGCCGCCGTCGTCGAGCAGGTGAACGGTGACGCCCCGTTCCCGCGCCGCCCGTGCGGCCTGGGCTATGTCCGGCACGTCGAGTGCCTTCGCGCGGATGCTGTCTCGCAAGGTGGCTTCGACGAGCACGGCTTCTCGACGAGTTGCGTCGTCGAGAGTGCGATCGGCGATGCGGCCGAGAAGGACGAACAAGGTGGTCGAGCCGTCGGAGCTGGCGTTCAAACTACTCGCGCATCAGCGCCCGAGCTGCCTGGTCGAGTGACCGATCTCGGTCTCACCGCCGAGCCGGGCCGCCCGGCCTGCTCGGTCGCCCGCCGAACGCGCGCCGCGGGAGTAGCCGGCGCCGGCGCTCTGACGCCTCCACGTGCCCCGTGCAGTCGACGTCGACGAGTAGTAGTCCTGTAGTTCGACTTCCTTGTTGCGCAGCGCGAGCGCGGTACCTGCGTCGGCCCTTTCCTCCGCGATGGCCGTGGCCTCGGCCTCCTTCTTCACCGCCTCCAAGCGCTTCCCGATGCGTTCGGCGAACGCCGTCTGGAAGTTGAGACGGGCCGTCACCGCGGCGACCGGCACTGTTTCCCGACGCTTGTATCGTCGTCGCCCGACCGTCTCGACGACCGTCCGCACCGCGGTCTCGCTGCGATAGGCACCCGATTTGATGTAGGCGTCCGACGCGCGAACCATCTGGATCAGCAGGCTCGAGTAGAGGGCCTCGCAGGTATCGATGTCGGAGTCGTAGCCATAGGCGAACACCTGCGTCGACGTCCTGGCCACGTCGCACTTGACGTCGTTGGCGAACGCGATGGACACGAAGAGATGCACGAACGTCTTCAGGCCGCGTTTGCCGGGCTCACCGATGGTGATGACGCGGTGCGACGGCGTCGCCTGCTTCTCACGGGACGCGCTGTGCGACCGCGCGACCGCGAGATCGATCGAAGCCGACGTCGCGAGCCGCTGCGCAGCCTCCATGAAGGCCTCGGCCTCGTGCGGGTTGTCGGTCGACTCCGCCTGCCGCAGCAGCCCGCCGATGCGGGTCAGCATCTTCTCGGAACTCACCCGCGTGACGGTACTCCCCGACACCGACAGCATTGTTGACCGATTCAGTGATGGCGTAATCACCCCTTTCGGGTGATTTGTGTGCCACAGTGCCTATCGACATGTGCGTGGGGGACGGCACATTCGGTGTTCCCGTGTGACTTCTCCCGCGCACACCACGTTGTACGAATCAAGTGGAGAGACAAATGGCGTCTTCGATCACGAAGGTAGCGGTGGCGGCGACCGCTGCGGCCCTGCTGACGATCACCGCATGTTCCAGTGACAGCGGCTCGAGCGATTCTGCGTCGGAAAACACCGACGGTCGCGGCCCCATCACCTACGTCGAGGGCAAGGACACCACCGAGACCGGTGTCGTCCGCCAGATCATCGACGAGTGGAACGCGGCCAACCCCGACGAGCAGGTCACGTTCAAGGAACAGTCGAACGACGCCGACCAGGCCCACGACGACCTGGTCCAGCACCTGCAGGCAGAGCAGACCGACTACGACGTCATGGCACTCGATGTCATCTGGACCGCCGAGTTCGCAGCCAAGGGCTGGCTCGTTCCGCTCGAAGGCGAGTTCGCACTCGACAACGCCGGTGTTCTCCCGGCCACCGTCGAGAGCGCCACCTACAACGGCACGCAGTACGCAGCACCGAAGAACACCAACGGCGGCCTGCTGTTCTACCGCAGCGACCTCGTTCCCGCTGCGCCCACCACGTGGGACGAGCTCACCGCGAGCTGCACTGTTGCGGTGGAGAACAACATCGACTGCTACGCAGGACAGTTCGCGTCGTACGAGGGTCTGACGGTCAACACGTCGGAGATCATCAACGCACACGGCGGATCCTTCGTCGGCGAGGACGGCACGACGCCGACCGTCGACAGCCCGGAGGCCAAGGCCGGTCTGCAGGCACTGGTGACGGCGTTCCAGAACAATGTCATCCCCGCTCAGGACACCACGTTCAAGGAGCCCGAGAGCCAGCAGGCGTTCGAGGACGGCAAGGCGCTCTACCTGCGCAACTGGCCGTACGTCTACGGCACCGCCGCCAAGGAAGGCTCGGCAGTCGCAGGCAAGTACGCGGTCGCACCGCTGCCCGGAGTCACCGGTGTCGGCACCTCGACGCTCGGCGGCTACAACGCCGCGATCAGCGCGTACTCGGAGCACAAGGCCACGGCTGCCGACTTCCTGCGCTTCCTGCAGGGCGAGCAGGCTCAGCGCATCATCGCCGAAGGCGCACTGCCTCCCGTGCTCGGCTCGCTGTACGACGACCCGGCCCTGATCGCCGAGATGCCGTACCTCCCGGCTCTGAAGCAGTCGATCGAGAACGCTGTTCCTCGCCCGGTCACCCCGTTCTACCCGGCCGTCTCGAAGGCCGTGCAGGACAACGCTTTCGCCGCTATCAAGGGTGAGAAGACCGTGGACCAGGCCATCGCGGACATGCAGGCCGGTATCGAGTCGGCAAGCTCGAACTGACGTCCTCTTTCTTCAGCAGGAGAATTCATATGGCTGTGCCTACTGGTGAAACCAGTGGGGCTGCACCGACGACCGCGGCCGGGGGGGATTCCCCCGGCCGCGGTCGACATGCACGCACCGAGAAGAAGCGCCGGTTCGGACTGACCTCCGGCCGGGCCTGGTTGCTGATCGCGCCGACACTGGTGATTCTGGCGATCGTCATCGCCTACCCGGTCATTCGAGCCGTGATCATGTCCTTCCAGAAAGACCAGGGGCTCGATCCCGCGACGGGAATGTTCGTCAAGGGCGGCAGTGCTGGATTCTCCAACTACACGCACTGGATTCTGCAGCAGTGCACGTCGGCGTCGGGCACGCTCGTGCCCTGTCCCCCCGGCACTCTCGGTTCCCAGTTCTGGGGAGCCGTCGGCAACACGGCCTTCTTCACGGTGGTGACGGTGGCCATCGAGGTCGTCATCGGATTCGCGATGGCCGTCATCATGGGCAAGACGTTCGCCGGGCGAGCTCTGCTGCGTGCGGCCATCCTGATTCCGTGGGCCATTCCGACGGCCGTCACCGCGAAGCTCTGGTACTTCATCTTCGCGTACGACGGAATCGCCAACAAGATTCTCGGAACCAACATCCTGTGGACCGGTGATGCGTGGCCAGCGCGGTTCGCGGTCATCATCGCCGACGTCTGGAAGACGACGCCGTTCATGGCGCTGTTGATTCTCGCTGGGCTGCAGATGATTCCAGCCGACGTCTACGAAGCTGCGCGCGTCGACGGTGCGTCGGCGTGGCAGCGGTTCACCCGGATCACGTTGCCACTCGTGAAACCCGCTCTGATGGTTGCCATTCTGTTCCGCACGATGGACGCGCTGCGCATGTACGACCTTCCGGCGATTCTCACCGAGGGCAATCCCGCGACGCGCACCATCTCGATCCTCGTCGTCGAACAGATCCGCCAAGGATTCAACAGCGCCGCGGCACTGTCGACCATCTCGTTCATCATGATCTTCATCGTCGCGTTCGTCCTGGTGAAATTCCTGGGCGCCAATGCGGTTGCGACGCAGGAGAAGCAGCGTAAAGGTGAGATCCGATGAAGACAGCACGCATCTACCTCGGTGTCGTGATCATCCTCGTCTGGGGTCTCGCGCCGTTCTACTGGATGGTCGTCACCGCGCTGCGCGATCCGCGCTACACGTTCGACACGACGCCCTGGCCGACGCACGTGACGATGGAGAACTTCTCCAACGCACTGTCGACGAGCAACGGCAACAACTTCCTGCGCGCCGTCGTCAACAGCCTGATCATCGGTGGTGTGACGACGCTCGTCGGTCTCGTCATCGGCATCTTCGCCGCATATGCTTTGTCCCGCATCGACTTCCGCTTCAAGTACATCGTCGTCGGCATCGTGCTGGGTGCGTCGATGTTCCCGGTCGTCGCCCTCGTGACGCCGCTGTTCCAGTTCTTCACCGATATCGGGTGGATCGGGAGCTACCAGGCGATGATCATCCCGAACATCTCGTTCGTGCTGCCGCTGACCATTTACACGCTGACGGCGTTCTTCGCCGAATTGCCGTGGGAGCTCGAAGAAGCCGCGCGCATCGACGGTGCAGGACGCTTCCAGGCCTTCCGTCTGGTGATGTTGCCCATGGCCGCACCCGCGCTGTTCACCACCGCGATCCTGGCCTTCATCGCCGCGGTCAACGAGTACCTTCTGGCGAGCCAGCTGTCGAGCGACAAGACCGAACCCGTCACCGTCGCGATCGCGCGGTTCTCGGGCAACGACCCACACGTCGTGCCGTACGCGGCGATCATGGCCGCAGGAACCATCGTCGCCATTCCGTTGGTCGTCATGGTGTTGATCTTCCAGCGCCGCATCATCTCCGGTCTGACCGCGGGCGGCGTCAAGTCGTGAGTGCTCAGGACCACCTGCAGCTCGTGGCGGGCATCCTCGGGTTCTTCGCGCTGATGGCGTTCGTCGCTGCGGTCGCGGGCATCGTGCGCGGTGAGCCGAGCATGATGGCGTCGGCGGTGCTGGTGGGCCTCCTGGCTGCACTCTGGTTCGTCGTGCGGCGGATCAGGGCCTGAGCTAGCTGCCCTGATCGGATGTCAGGGCTGGACCAGACGTCGTGCAGCGTCCAACAATTCGTGCCGATGTTCGGTGACCGTCGACGGCCTGTGCTCGACGACGTGGTGCAGCACGCCGTCCGACAAAATGCGAAGCCAGAGTGCACTACTCGCAGCCGTCCGGTCGACGCGCATGGTCTTCTGACGTTGCCCTTCGGAGACGATCCGAACAAGAGTGTCGTGAACGAGTTCTGTCTCGGCGTTCAACGCACTGGTCACGTCGTGGTGGTCGGGGACGGTGGCGAGAGCCGCCACGAACCCGGGAAGATCGCTGTCCGACGCGTCGGCAATCACGTACTCCGTCCACAATGCCAGCGCACCGTCGGCGTCGCGCGTCGCGTGCCGAGCGATGTCGTTCATCAGCTGTCGAATGCGCTCGAGGTCCCGCTGAAGTATGGCAACGAGAACAGAAATCTTGGTCGGAAAGTGGTGGAAGAACGTACCCGAGGACACGCCTGCAGCCGAGCAGATCTGCGCTGTGCTCGTCCGTTCGTATCCATCCTGGGCGATACAGCGATAGGCGGCGGCCACGATGTCGTCTCGTCGATCGGTGGAGCGCGCTCGTGGGGTCACCGATCGTATCCTCCGAATCATGATCGCTAGAGTGTTCGCTCTAGAGTATGTACTCTAGCGATCATGGTAGCGGAGGAATCGTCTGCGCTGGACATGTCGCGGAAAAGACTGCTGCTCAGCCTGGTCCTCGGGGCGACCGTGATCGTCGGCATCTACGGTCGTCCGCCGGACATCGAAATAGCAGGGCTGGATCTGCGATTCGGATCGAGCGGACCGTCGGCGGGCGATCCATGGAAGTGGTTCGGCGCTGCGCTGCTGCTGGTCGTCGTCGTCGCTGTCGAACGCCGTGGTCTCGGATCGCTGCTCATTCGTAGGCCGACCTCACGCGACATCGAATGGGTCTTGTACGCGTTCGGCGCAGTCATGTCGTGGGCCTGGCTGATAGGCCTGATTGCGCCACAGCGGAACAACGACGGCATCGAGACTGTCATCGCCCTCGGAGTGGTCGGCGTTCTGGCATTGATCGTCACCGCCGCCGTCACCGAGGAGATCGTCTACCGAGGATTTCTCGCCGAACGGCTCGGGGAGCTGTTCGGGGGTGGACAGGCCGCACGGTGGTTCGGGGCAGCCACGAGCCTGGCAATCTTCGTTCTACCGCACCTGGTGTTCTTCGGACCGTCGTGGCTGCTGCATCAACTTCCCGGCGCCGCCGCCATCGCCGCCATCGCCCTGGTGCGTCGCAATCTGCCGGCCGCAATGCTTCTGCACCTGCTGATCAACCTGCCCATGCTCATACCGACCGTCATGGGTGGATGACCCGTTCGCGACGGCTACTCTCCCTTCAACCGGGCAAGGGTGACGAAGATGGGCTCGTCGGCGTCGAGATCCACTTTCTTGCGCCGCAGAAACGCGTCGAGCACTCCCCACACGAGGTCGGTGACGTTGTCGACGAACTCGGCCGGCTGAGCGTCGGGTGCGTCGAGCCACAAGTCGGTCGCCGCGAGAAGAACCCCGACAGCGGCGCGGCAGGCGTAGTCGATGCCGTCGGTGTCCACGTCGACCGACTTCAAGATCGACGTCGCCACGCCTGTGAACCGATCGCTGATGTCGCGTCCGATATCGAGCGGCGGAGCGGCGCCCGAACCCTCTGGCGCCGAACGTGATTGGGCGAGAAAGCGGAACACGTTGGGATGCCTGGCCACGACCTGCGCATAACCGGTGATCGCATGTCTCAGCGCCGACGACGGGGCGTCGAGCAGGAAGTTGAAGTCCGACACGGCGAGCTCGTAGACCTCGTCGGCCATCCGCTGTGCGACGGCGCTGTAGAGATCGGCCTTGTCCGCGAACTGGCGGTACAGCCGTGGCTTCGTCGTGCCGGCCTCGCGGGCGATGTCGTTCATGCTCGGATTCGGGCCCTGGTCGTCGAGAACGCGAAAGGCAGCATCGACGAACTCTTCGCGGATGTGCGTCCTGCGGGCTTCCGGGTCTCGTGACGTCGGCATCGCACCATCCTAGGTGTTACCGCAGGTAGTCGTGGCGAAGCCTTGACACCGCCGTCGCAGATGGTGGATTGTCGAGTGAGCCGTACCGGCGGTAACGTTTATCGTACCGTCGGTAACAACGACCTGGAGTACGCATGACCATCGAGAGAGAACGGCAGATCACGTCGGTGCGCGTCGACGGTGCCGAACTGGCCGTGTTCGTCAGCGGCAACCCCACCGGACCGACGCTCGTCCTCGTACACGGCTGGCCGGATACCCACCATCTGTGGGACGGGGTCGCGTCGCGTCTCGCCGATCGCTTCCGTCTCGTCTCGTACGACACGCGCGGCCACGGTCGGTCCACCGGAACGGGAACCGTCGCCGAGATGCGGCTCGAGCAGTTGGCCGACGACTTCATGGCCGTCGTCGACGCGGTGGCCGGTTCGACGCCGGTACATGTGCTCGCCCACGATTGGGGGTCGATCCAGGTGTGGGAGGCGATCTGCGAACCGGGTGCCGAGGTGCGCGTCGCCTCGTTCACGTCGATCTCCGGCCCGAGTCTCGATCACTTGGGCAAGTGGATGCGGCAGGCGCCGTCGACTCCGAAAGGTCTGTGGCAGCTGTTCACTCAGCTCGTATCGGGTGCGTACACGCTGTTCTTCATGGCGGGAGCATTGCCGCGCGCGGTCTTTCGTGTGTTCGGCCGTCGCTGGACGTGGGCACTCGGCCTACGCCTGTTCGAGCGGGTTCCGGGGCGACACATTCATCTCGCGGATACCCTGCAGCAGGACATGATTCGCGGTCTTCGCATCTACCGCGCCAATATTCCGCGCAAGATCCTGCGTCCCGACGAGCGCTACACCCACGTTCCGGTTCAACTGCTCGTCCCGTCGCGCGACCCCGCTGTCCGGCCTGCGTCGTTCGCAGGAATCGATCGCTGGGTGGCCGACGTCAGCCGAACCGATGTGCGCTCCGGCCACTGGCTGCCGCTGAAGGACCCGGAACTGGTCGCCACCGCCACCGCCTCGTTCGTCGAAAGGAACTCGAAGTGAACGCCCATGAGCCAGGCGATATTTCGCTGCATGCACGCAATGTCTCGTTCGACTGGTCGAGCACGCCGCTGCACTGGATGCCGTCGGAACCCGTCGCGTCGCACACGGTCAGTGCGCTGAATCTGCTTCTGCCCGAGGGTGAGCGGTGGTTCTGCGCAACGTACACCGAGGCCCTGCCTCTGATCGCCGACGCGAAACTCCGCGAGGACGTGCTCGGATTCATCGGCCAGGAGGCGATGCACGCGGAGACCCACAACGTCGTGCTGTACGACTTTCTCGACGCGCACGGCGTCGACCCAAGGCCGTTCGCGGCGCACGCCGAATACCTGATGCGCAAGGTTCTCGGACCCCGACCTGCGTCGACGCCCACAGCGCAGAAGCAGCAACTGGTCGAACGCATCGCCTTGATCGGTGCCATCGAGCATCTGACCGCATTCCTCGGTGACTATGCGTTGAACTCTCGCTGGGACGAATTGGGCGGCGACGCAACGATGATCGACCTCTACCGGTGGCACGGGGCCGAGGAAGTGGAGCACCGCAACGTCGCACACGACGTCGCGATGTACTTCGGGGTCGGGTACTTTCGGCGCAACGTCGCGATGGTCATTGCGTTCGTCGCCTTCATGGTGCTGTTGCTGCGCGGCACCCGGTACATCGTCACCCAGGACGCGAGTATGAAGAATCGCGGGTACGTGAGGCTGTGGCTCGGCTGGCTGGGCGCGACGCGCCGCGGCGCGCTGCCGTCGCTGATGCAGATGACGAAAGGCGTTGCGCGGTATCTGAAGCCGTCGTACACACCGGAGAACGAAGGAAGCACGGCGCAAGCCGTTGCCTACCTCGCGAAGTCGCCCGCGGCTCGGGCGGCACACCGATGAACGTCGCGCTACCCGTTCCCGACGCCATCCCAGGCGACCTGTACGGACGTCGGGAGCGGGATCCGCTGCTCCGCGTGTTGGAACGATTGATGAACGCGCACATGCAGTCTCTGCGGCTCTGGCATCGAAAGGATGTCGTGGGCGAGCAGAACGATCGACGCATGTCCGTCGTCGTGGTCGGACGAACCGTCGAGGCGCACGACGAGAACGTCGTCGGTTTCGTGTTGGCAGGTGCAGGTGAGCTGCCGTCGTGGCGTGCGGGTGCGCACATCGACGTCGAACTGCCGTCCGGGCGACTGCGGCAGTACTCGCTGTGTGGCGACCCGGCGGACAGTACGACCTATCGAATTGCCGTGCGCCGCATACCCGACGGTGACGGCGGTTCGATCGAGATGCACGACGAGGTGAGCGTCGGCACGCAGCTGACGATTCGAGGCCCGCGCAATGCGTTCGCATTCGCGGTACCCGGGCACGGCTCCGACGCCGATCATCTGCACTTCGTCGCGGGCGGCATCGGGATCACGCCGATCCTGCCGATGGCGCGGCTGGCCCAGCGTCTGGGCGTCGACTTCTCGATGGTCTACACCGGTCGTAGCGAGGACTCGCTGCCGTTCCTCGACGACGTGCGCAGCTTCGGCGACCGTGTGTCGATCCGAACCGACGACGTGGACGGAATCCCCTCTGCGCAGACACTTCTCGAAGGTTCGACGCCGGCATCCGCGATCTATGCGTGCGGTCCGATGCCGATGATCGACAGCCTGCACCGCGGTGTTCACCCGGAGTCGGAGTTCCACTTCGAGCGCTTCTCGGCGCCGCCGATCGTGAACGGCGTACCGTTCACCGTGGTACTGAATCGCACCGGTGAGCGGATCACAGTGCCCGCCGACAAGTCGATCCTGGACGCGGTCAAGCCTTTTCGGCCCGACGTTGCCTATTCGTGCCGCCAGGGATTCTGCGGCACCTGCCGCGTGCCGGTCGAGGGCAGGCCCGACGGCATGCTGATCTGCACCGAGCGGACCGAGGGGGAAGAAGTGACACTGCACATGTGAGTGGGAATGTATAGCCCTCTGTACATTCCCACTCACATGCGACGAAGTCGCCTATGCGTCGATGATGAACGCCTCGAGCTGCTGACGCGCGACGTCGTCGGCGAGCTGCTTCGGCGGGCTCTTCATCAGGTACGCCGATGCCGGGATGACCGGTCCACCGATGCCGCGGTCGAGGGCGATCTTCGCCGCACGCACCGCGTCGATGATGACGCCTGCGGAGTTGGGCGAGTCCCAGACCTCGAGCTTGTACTCGAGGTTCAGCGGCACGTCACCGAAGGCACGGCCTTCGAGGCGCACGTACGCCCACTTGCGGTCGTCGAGCCAACCGACGTGATCCGACGGTCCGATGTGGACGTCCTTGGTGTTGAACTCGCGCTGCAGGTTCGACGTGACGGCCTGAGTCTTGGAGATCTTCTTCGACTCGAGGCGGCTGCGCTCGAGCATGTTGAGGAAGTCCATGTTGCCGCCGACGTTGAGCTGCATGGTCCGGTCGAGCTGAACTCCGCGGTCCTCGAACAGTTTTGCCATGACGCGGTGCGTGATGGTGGCACCGACCTGGCTCTTGATGTCGTCGCCCACGATGGGAACGCCTGCGTCGACGAACTTCTGGGCCCAGACGGGATCGCTGGCGATGAAGACGGGCAGTGCGTTGACGAACGCGACGCCTGCATCGATGGCGGCCTGCGCGTAGAACTTGTCGGCCTCCTCCGATCCGACGGGAAGGTAGGACACGAGCACGTCGACCTTCGCGTCGCGCAATGCCTGTGCCACGTCGACGGCGTCGCCGTCGGCCTCGGTGATGGTCTCGCGGTAGTACTTGCCCAGTCCGTCGAGCGTCGGTCCGCGCAGAACCTGGACGTCCTTCGGCGCCACGTCGGCGATCTTGATGGTGTTGTTCTCGCTCGAGAAGATCGCGTCCGACAGGTCGAAGCCGACCTTCTTGGCGTCCACGTCGAACGCGGCTACGAACTCGACGTCGCGGACGTGGTACTTGCCGAACTTGACGTGCATGAGGCCGGGAACGGTGACGTTCTCGTCCGCGTCCTTGTAGTACTCCACACCCTGAACCAGGGAGGCGGCGCAGTTGCCCACACCCACAATTGCTACGCGAATGCTGTTCTCACCCATGGTCGGGCTCTCCTTCTTTCGAAACGCTCTTCGGGTTCGATGTGTTCGACGGTCCCGCCTGTTCGGCTGCGATCACCTCGTTGAGCCAGCGAACTTCACGTTCACTGGACTCCAGGCCGAGCTGGTGCAGCTGGCGGGTGTAGCGATCGAGCGTGCCGTTGGCTCGGGAGATGGCCTCCCGCAATCCTTCTCGACGCTCCTCGACCTGGCGACGCCTGCCTTCGAGAATGCGCATCCGTGCTTCCGCCGGTGTGCGACTGAAGAAGGCGAGGTGAACGCCGAAACCGTCGTCTGTGTAGTTCTGCGGTCCCGTGTCCGCGACCAACTCGGCGAAACGCTTCTTGCCGAGTGGCGTCAGCTCGTAGACGCGTCGGGCACGACGCTTGACGAGCGCGTCGGGTCCAGCGTCTTCGGCGATGAGCCCGTCTGCTTGCAGACGACGCAGAGCCGGGTAGAGCGAGCCGTACGAGAACGCCCGAAAGGCTCCGAGGAGACCCGTCAGACGCTTACGCAGCTCGTATCCGTGCATCGGAGCTTCGAGGAGCAAACCGAGAATCGCAAGCTCGAGCATGCTCATCTCCTCCCCGACGCCGGAACCGCACAACCTGATGCGATTTCCGAGCATATACACAAAATGTATCGCGTCGATATATGTACATACATAGCGACAAGTTATCTTGTAAAGACATTAAAAACTAGTTGTCGACGCGTGAGACGTACGTCGGATTGCCCGAGAAGTCGGTCTCGACGCGTCCGCCCATCGAGTCCGGAGCCTCGACCGAGACCGAAATGCGTTGCAGACCACCGTCGTTGTCGATCTGCACCCAGTCGGCATTGCCCCTCGTGTCGCCGACGGTGGCCGGTGCTCCCGCGATCACCCCGGCGACGACGGACGAGTCGAGCAGTGCCCAGTCGAAGGTCTGCTGACCTTCGGCTCGCAACGACGTGTCGGGCTGAACTTCGAACCCGCCGTGGACCATGACGCGTTCGACGCGTCCCTCGGCGTTCAGTCGGTAGATGTCGGCCCGGTTGTCCTCGTCGACTTCCAGCCTGAGCTCGACGACCTCGGAATTGCCGAATCGTTCGAGGTATCGCGCGCGGAAGTCGTCGAGGCCTTCTGCGGTGTCGAACACGAACGGCGCGGCGACGATCGGCGTCACCGACCCGGGCAGTGGCATCGACACCTCCGGCGCCTGGGTCTGCGTCGGTTCCGCGGCAGCAGGTTCGTCGTCCGCGCTCGTCAGGATGACCGCTGCGGCCACGGCCAGGACGACGACCGCACCCGACGCCAGGAGCAGGACGGGTCCCCGTCTCGACCGCGGCGGCGTCGGCTCCGGGAGGTCGACGTCGAGCTGAAGATCGGAAACGAGTGCGTGCAGTTCACCCAGGGTGACCGCTGCCCGCGCCGCGGCGGTGCGCGAATGATGTTCGTCGACGCTCAACTGCCCGTCGGCGTAAGCCTGATCCAGTGCGCTCGCGATGAGCCCACGGTCGATGTCGCGCGCTCGGAGTGCGGGGGCGCGGTTCTTCGGTGACAGAGCCACGGTCGTCCTACTCTCCGAATCGGAACGGATCGACGTACAGGAAGTTGCCCGACGGATCGACGTACATCATTCCTCGCTCCTCGTCCGTGTTGTCCGCGTTGATCAATACCTGTGGTCCGTCCGACGTACCGCGGATCTGAATGTTCAGGCTGTCGATCCTCGACAGGTTCAGACTGTCCGCCGCGCCGGCCACGACACCGGCAATCCTGGGCAGATCGAGCGTCGTGAGGTCGATCTGGCCTTGGTTCGCCTCGCGTGCGCTCGACCAGGTGTCGTCGAAGTCGTCGAGTTCGCCGTCGCGGAAGTCGTAGGACACCTGCTTCTGCGGCAGGCCGGGAGCCGGCATGCGGACGATCGCGTACCCGGGATACAGACCGAGACTGTCGACGACGGTCGTGCCGGTCTTCTCCGCCAGGGCGCGTGCGATGTCCGCCACGACAGCCGGGTTCTGATAGCCCATGTCTCCGTACGTCGACACCGGATCGCCGTCGGCAGCACACGACCGGATCCCGAACACCAGCGCGACGACAGCCGCGACCGCGGGCACCGCGACGGCGAGGCAACCGGTACGCGACGCACGCGCAGTTCGGACCGGGTGGGCGGGCTCGATCGGTGCCGACATCGGCGTCAATCGTGTCGTGCCCTGCAGGTCCTCGATCAGCGCGTGCAGATCGGCGAGAGTCTCCGCCTCGAGCGCGAGGTCGATGCGCGCCGCGTGTTCTGCATCGGACAGCTGCCCGTCGGCGTGGGCCTCGTCGAGTGTCGCGGCGGCGTCGGTGCGATCGACGTCGCGGGCCCGTGTCGATGGGGGCAGTCGTGTCGGCACAGGTGGAGCATAGTTTCCGCGGCCCCGATCGGACAGCTTCGACGGTGGCCGATCCGCATGTCCGCGGCCGCACGTACTCTGGTCAGCGTGCGACTTCAGCGACAGGTGGTGGACTACGCCCTTCAGCGACGGTCGCTGCTCGCCGAGGTCTATTCCGGCAGGACCGGCGTCAGCGCTGTGTGCGACGCCGACCCCTACCTTCTACGAGCAGCCAAGTTCCACGGGCGCGGAAGCGACGTGGTCTGCCCCATCTGCCGGAAGGAACAGCTCACGCACGTGTCGTGGGTGTTCGGAGAGAAGCTCGGTCCCCTGTCGGGGTCGGCACGCACGGCAGACGAACTGGTCCGACTCGCGGCGACTCAGGAGGAGTTCTCGGTGCACGTCGTCGAGGTCTGCCGATCCTGCAGCTGGAACCACCTGGTTCAGTCGTACGTGATGGGTGCAGTTCCAGCCCCCAAGAGACCGCGCCGGTCGCGGTCCGGATCCCGCCAACCGAACCGTCGCACCGCGAGCGAATGACACAATCGCTGCGATGATCGATCCGGTCGGCATACGGATGTGCCTGCCGCAACTACTGGAGACCTGTACGTGAGCAACCCCTACGACAACCAGTCGGGTGGTCGGCCTGGAGATCGCGATCCCAGGCGACCCGCTGATCAAGGCCCCGGCCGACGTCCTTCGGGCCCCCCACCGTCCGGTCCCCCTCCCGTTGGTCCTCGCTCGTCGACGCCGCCTCCCGGTGGCCGTCCGATGCCTCCTCAGCGGCCCGCTGGCCAGCGCCCTCCCGGTCAGGGTCCCGTCGGACCGCCGCCGCAGCGTGACGCGCAGGGTAGGCCGTTGCTGCCACCTCCCGGCCGAGCGCCGCAAGGCCCGCCGCAGGGTTCGCGGCCCGGTCCGCCCCCTCAGGGCGCGCGTCCACAAGGCCCTCCGCCCGGACGACGTCCCGTCGGCCCTCCGCCCGGTCGTCCCCCTGTGTCCGGTCGCGGCCCCGAGGGCCCACCCACGTCCCGCGTCGCAGGTGGCATTCCGCCGGCTGGGCCGCCGGACGACACATCCCCACGCTCTTCGGGCAGTGAACCGCCCGAGCCGCCCGAGAGAGGTACTGCCGCGAAAACGAAGAAGAAGTCCCGCTGGCGTACCGTCCGCCGAACTCTGTACGTCCTGATCGCGTTGGGGCTCATCGTCCCGATCCTGGCGTTCATGGTCGCGTACACCGTCGAGGACGTCCCGCGTCCCGGTGACATAAAGACCAACCAGGTTGCGACCATCCTCGCGTCGGACGGCGTCACCGAACTCGGTCGCGTCGTCCCGCCGGAGGGCAACCGCACCGACGTGACGATCGACCAGATCCCGCTGCACGTTCGTAACGCCGTGCTGTCGGCCGAGGACAGGGACTTCTATTCGAACCCCGGCTTCTCGGTCACCGGTTTCGGTCGCGCGTTGCGCGACAACGTTCTCGGCCGCGACAGCGCAGGTGGCGGCTCGACCATCACCCAGCAGTACGTCAAGAACGCCCTCGTCGGTTCCGAGCGCACGCTGACTCGAAAGATGCGTGAGCTCGTCATCTCGTCGAAGATGGCTCGCCAGTGGTCCAAGGACGACATTTTGGCCGCGTACCTCAACACCATCTACTTCGGCCGCGGTGCGTACGGCATCGCCGCGGCGTCGACGGCGTACTTCGGCAAACCGGTCGATCAGCTGTCGATCGAGGAAGGTGCCGTGCTCGCGGCCACCATTCAGCAGCCGTCGGGACTCGATCCGGAGTTCAACCCGGAAGGTGCGCAGTCCCGTTGGGACTACGTGCTCGACGGCATGGTGTCGCAGGGCAACCTCGACCAGGCGCAACGCTCCGCGATGCAGTACCCCCAGTGGGTGCCCAGCGCGCAGGCCGACAACTCCGACACCGACAGCGGTCCCAACGGCCTGATCAAGTCGCAGGTTCTGCGTGAACTGTCTGCCGCGGGCGTCAGCGAGCAGGACCTCAACACCGAGGGTCTGCAGATCACGACGACGATCGACCCCGTCGCACAGCAGGCGGCGATCGATGCGGTGAACTCGAACCTCGAGGGCGAGCCGTCCGAGTTGCGTACCGCCTCGGTGTCCATCGATCCGAGAACCGGCGCCGTGAAGTCCTACTACGGCGGCGCGGACGGACGAGGATTCGACTTCGCGCAGTCCGGGTTGCAGACGGGTTCGTCGTTCAAGGTGTTCGGCCTCGCCGCAGCCCTCGACCAAGGCATCCCGCTGTCGCAGATGTACGACAGCTCCCCGCTGACCGTGAACGGCATCTCGATCGGCAACGTCGAAGGCGAATCCTGCGGCACCTGCACCATCGCGGAAGCGCTCAAGCGCTCGCTCAACACGAGCTTCTACCGGATGCAGCTGTCCATGGACGACGGTCCGCAGTCCATCGCCGACATGGCACACAAGCTCGGCGTGGCAGAAGAGCTTCCCGGCATCGGCCCGACGCTGACCGAGCCGAACGGTGCAGGTCCCAACAACGGCATCGTCCTCGGGCAGTACCAGTCGCGTGTCATCGACATGGCCTCGGCCTACGCGACGCTGGCCGCATCCGGTGTCCACCACGATCCGCACTTCGTGCAGCGCGTCGTCACCGCCGACGGAACCGTGCTGCTCGATCGCGGCGCCGAGCCGGGTGAGCAGGTCGTGTCCTCGGCCGTCGCCGACAACGTGACTGCCGCGATGCGTCCGATCGCCGGATACTCCAACGGCCACAACCTGGCCGGTGGACGTCAGTCGGCGGCCAAGACCGGTACCGCGCAGCTCGGCGACACCGGGGAGAACAAGGATGCCTGGATGGTCGGCTACACGCCGTCGCTGTCCACGGCGGTCTGGGTCGGCACCGAGCAGGGCCTGCCGTTGCAGAACAGCTACGGTGGCTCGATCTACGGTTCGGGCATCCCGTCGGACATCTGGAAGGACACGATGGACGGTGCGTTGGAAGGCACCTCCAACGAGACCTTCCCGACGCCGGAGCCCATCGCCGGTCAGGCAGGCGTGCCGCAGTACACGGCCCCTGCCGCTCCCGCGCCGTCCGTGGCGCCGACGACCGTTCCGCCAGCGGTCACGCTTCCGATTCCGACGGAGATCTCCCCGCCTGTCGTCATCACGCCTCGACAGGTCGAGATCCTTCCCGGCGTGACGATCCCGCTCCCGGGACTCGCTCCCGCGCCGACGACGCAATCCCCGGCGACCCCCCAGTCGCCGGCGACGCCGGAAGAGATCGAGCCCGAGCCGGCCCGGTAGCCTTCACGGAGTGAGCGACGACGGATCCTCCCGGCCCGCAACCGGCCGGAGTGCAGCCCGCGGAACGACTCATCGAGACCGCATGCTGGCGAGCCCAGGTCCGCTCGCTCCCGATCGCTCGTCCGACCGCGCGCGGGATCAGCCCGCCGTGACCGATCCGATGACCGCAGAATTGGCTGCGGTCATCGGCGGCCCGGCCGGTAAGCATGCCGTGATCGGGCGTCAGCAATTCATGACGCCACTACGGGTTCTGCTCCTTCTGGCCGTGGTGTTCCTGAGCCTCGGCTGGTTCGCGAAGGCCGGATGCATTCAGCAGGCACCCAACGGACCCGAGGGTGCCCTAGGCCTCGATTGGAGCGGAAGCCGTCAGTACGTCGCGATGTGCTACTCCGACACGGTGCCTCTGTACGGCGCCGAACGCCTCGACGAGGGCGCCTTCCCGTACAAGAAGTTCTGGGAGGAAGCGAATTCCGACGGGACCACCCAGATCCGATACATGGAGTATCCGGTTCTGTCCGGCCTGTACCAGTACGGCTCGATGGTGGTCGCGAAAGCCTGGACCGCGATGCCGTTCCTTCCGCAGGCGCTACAGGTGGTCGTCTACTTCAACGTCGTCGTCGTCGGTCTCGTACTCGCATGGTTGATCACGGTGTGGGCGACGGCTCTTTCTGCCGGACGCCGAATCTGGGATGCCGCGCTGGTCGCGGGATCACCGTTGGTGATCGTGCATGCGTTCACCAACTTCGACGCTCTTGCAACGGCTTTCGCCGCGTGCAGCATTCTCGCGTGGAGCAGGAAACGTCCGGTGCTGGCCGGTGTTCTACTCGGACTCGGCGGCGCGACCAAGCTCTATCCCCTGTTCCTGCTCGGGCCGCTCCTCGTACTGTGTTGGCGCGCAGGCAAGATGCGCGACTGGTACATCACCGCATGCTCGACGCTGGCGGCGTGGCTCGCCGTCAATCTCCCTGTAGCACTGCTGTATCCGCAGGGCTGGTACGAGTTCTTCCGGCTCAACTCGTCGCGCGGCGCGGATCCCGACTCCCTCTACAACGTCATCTCTTCGTTCACGGGATGGACCGGATTCGACGGAACCCTCTATCCCGGCGACAAGCCCATGGTGCTGAACGCGGTGACACTGCTGCTGTTCGCCGCGGTGTGCGTCGGCGTCGCCTACATCGCGATGAACGCGCCGACCCGACCTCGGCTGGCGCAGTTGACGTTTCTCGTCGTCGCCGGGTTCCTGCTCACCAACAAGGTGTGGAGTCCGCAGTACTCGCTGTGGCTCGTCCCGCTCGCGGTGTTGGCGCTGCCCCATCGTCGAATTCTGTTGGCGTGGATGACGATCGATGCTCTGGTCTGGTTTCCGCGGATGTACTACTACCTCGGTATCGAGAACAAGGGAATACCCGAGCAGTGGTTCACCGCGACCGTCGTCGTGCGTGATATCGCGGTAGTGCTGTTGTGCGCGTTGGTGATACGCCAGATCTACCGGCCCTCCGAGGATCTCGTGCGGCGCGGCGGCGTCGACGATCCCGTAGGTGGAGTGCTCGACGGTGCACCCGATATCGCAGGCAGAACGCGGGTTGCCGGCCGTCGAGACGAGCCGGCACCCACGTCCTGACAAACGCATATGCGTTTGCGTGGCATGTCCCCGCAAATGCATATGCATTTGCGGGGCTATTTCCCTGCCTACAGGTACTTGCCGAGCTGAGGGACCGCCTCGCCTGCGTGCTTGGCCTGGATGCCGTCGCCGATCGCCTGCAACTTCCAGTTGCCGCCTTCGCGGAAGACCTTGGCCATGACCAGTCCGGTGAACGGCATGCCGCCCTGCAGCGTGAACCGCGCCAACTCGATGTTGTTGGTGTCGTCGACGAGTCGGGTGAACGCGTTCTGGATCTGCTCGAACGTCTGGCCGCGGTACGACGTCACGGTGAACACGATCGCGTCGATGTGCGCGGGCACGCGGGTCAGGTCGACGTTCACGACCTCGTCGTCGCCTTCGCCCTCACCGGTCAGGTTGTCACCCTGGTGCAGAATGGAGCTGTCCTTGGACTTCAACTGGCCGTAGTAGACGATGTCGGCGACATTTCGGCCCGCGAACAGGATCGCCGACGCGTCCAGGTCG
This sequence comes from Rhodococcus sp. BP-261, assembly GCF_019835205.1. Taxonomy (NCBI): domain Bacteria; kingdom Bacillati; phylum Actinomycetota; class Actinomycetes; order Mycobacteriales; family Nocardiaceae; genus Rhodococcus; species Rhodococcus sp. BP-261. The sequence goes on from NZ_JABUCO010000007.1 coordinate 247,198, forward strand.
ATGTTTCCTCCGCCTCGGTTACCGCCCCCGAAGAAACTCGTCTTCTTCGGAGCCTGCACCGGATCCCAACCCAAGCCCATACGGATGATGGTCAGCGCGACGCCGCCGTCCTTGCGCAGCGTGACCTTCTGGCCTTTGGTGAGGCTGACGGGCCGAGCCTTGGTGAGAGTGACCTCGGGCGGTCCCGCGGGCGCGGCAGGCGGGGGCGTGGGTGCAGGCGGGGCGGGAG